>JAPLUS010000093.1 GCA_026397495.1 Candidatus Zixiibacteriota bacterium
TTCCCCTTGGCGGCCGCGGTAAGCATCGCAATAACGCACCCCCATTTTCCCTTTTTGAATTGCAATCCCCCTTCCGGCCGGTCATCGGAGAAAATGATCGCCACCGGAGAAAAGCGCAACTTCAACTCTCTGGCTATTTTGCTTTCCATAATCTCTTTTCCCTTCGACCGATTATACATCAAAAAAGCGGTTTTGGGGAAAAATATTCTTGCCTTGAGCTCCAACATAGACCATCTTCTACGTCAAAGAAAGCAGGGTAAGTATGAAACGAGAATATTTTCTTATATCGCTATTTTTCTTAATTGTCGCCGTCTTCTTTTATCTTTTTTACAAACTGATGTCGCCATTTTTTGCGCCGGTTGCCTGGAGCGGCATCCTGGCGATTGTTTTCTATCCCGTTTATAAATGGCTTAATAGAAAAATTAAATCGCCCGGGCTGGCTTCGTTGATAATAACCATTGCCATATTTTTCCTTATTATTGCGGAAATTCAGTTCCCAATTGACGCCGCTTCTGGATAATATCAAAAGGAAACTGGCGGCCTATCCCGGGATTGGGAATTTTGACCTAGAAATGATAACCAAGAATCTCATCTCGGCTGTTACCGGAGCCATCAGCGCCAAAGCGACCACCATTATTTCCAATATCACCAAAACCGTTTTTCAGTTTTTTCTAACTATATTTACAATGTTTTTCTTTTTCCGCGATGGCGAAAAGCTTATGAAATATCTCAAGCGATTGGTTCCCTTAGGTACGGAGCAGGTTGGGACAACCTTTGTCTATTTAAAGGAAGTCATTGAAGGAACAATGTACGGTGGGGTGGTGATGGCCTTAATTCAAGGGATACTGGGAGGATTGCTCTTTGCCATAGTCGGAATAAACTCTGCTATCTTTTGGGGGGCCGTAATGGGGTTCTTATCGCTCCTTCCGGTATTAGGGCCTTTCTTAATTTATATTCCGGCGGGAATCATTCTCATTATGTCCGGTTCTTTGACACAAGGAATTATTGTCCTGATATTTGGAACACTGATAATAAGTCAGGTGGATAATTTCGTTCGTCCTCTCCTTTTTCGAGGAAAAATGCAGATGCATACGTTGTTGATATTTTTCTCTATTATGGGGGGAGTGGCGATGTTTGGTCTGGTCGGAATAGTGCTGGGCCCCCTTGTTACGGCAATATTCTTATTTATTCTTAAAATATTTGAACTGAAGATTCACCCGGAATCAAAAGTTGTTGATTATACGACCTGATAGGGATTACCTATCTTATGCGCTGACAGCGGGGGCAGTAATGCGCCGAACGGGAACCGATTTTTTCTCTTTTGATTGACGACCGGCATCGATGACAGGGTTTTCCCTGTCGACCATATACCTGAAGATATTTCTGAAATTGTCCCGGTTTTCCATCAACGCCGGAGAAGGAATCAACCGACGTCCCCATTTTTTCAATGGCTTTTAGCAAAAGCTTTTTTATGCTGCGATGCAACTCAGTCAATTTCTTTTCGGAAAGTCTGTTGGTCAGCCGCCGCGGGTGAATTCTGATCTGATAAAGCGCCTCGTCGGCATATATATTCCCCAGCCCAGCCAGAAAAGTCTGGTCCAAAAGGGCCGGTTTAATCATCCGTCGGGATTTTTTAAATAAGTCAATAAAATGGGAAAGCGATATTGCCAGCGGCTCCGGCCCCAAGGCGGCCAATCCTCTTTGATAGGCAATCTGATCGGTTTTCAGAAACCGAACCTTGCCAAAGCGACGGTAGTCATTGAAGTGGAGAGAATGAGAACAATTTTTGAAATGAAAAATAAGAAGGTCGTGTTTATCAAGAGGCTCTTTTTGCGTCACGAAGTAGAAATGGCCGGTCATTTTAAGATGGACCCAGAGCGTATATCCATCGCTGAGTTCTATCAATATATTTTTTCCCCGGCGGCGGACGCTAACTAATTTTTGTCCCCGACAGAGTTCAGTCCAGTTTTTGATATTGATCTTTGTGATTTTTGGGGAATTTATATAGACCGAATCTATGGTTCTATTGAGAATAGTCTTCCTTAACCCCCGGACAATAGTCTCAACTTCCGGCAGTTCGGGCATTGCTTGGTATCCAATTCTAAAACGGGAAAACCGTCTACTTATCGGACGACAGCATTTTCAGTTCAGCGATAATCGTTTCCACATCGTGCCCATGAAGCATGGCGCCCATTTCGAGCGTTTCCATTTTTACACCTGGACATTCAAAACAGCCGCCATGAAAATATTTTTGTATTATCGGGCCGGCTTGCGGGATATTTTCAATTATTTCGCCGATCGTTGAGTCTTTCGTGATCTTCATATTATTGTTCCTTTCGGGAGGATCTGTTTTAAGGTAAAACGCGGCCATCAATTTTGGCCTTCAGTAATTCGCCGCTGCCGGCCGGGGTATGGTACTTAACAATGCCGATATCTTTGGCAAACCACCAGTAACTGTTACCGTCAGGTATGACTGTTTTAGAATCATAAAGAGATTTAAATGACATTCTCATTTTAATGCAGCCGTCAAAATTGCCGGCCGGTGTTGAAACCGGTTCCACTGCCATAATTTCATATTCTGCCTGGAGCCGAAGGTGCGTATTCGCGGTATCGCCCCGTATTTCCATGGCCGAAAAGAGGAGCGTGTCTCCCATTATATGCGACCAGGGGGTAAAAGGCAAGTAAGGTTCATAATGAGCGGAAGGGATATGGGGGAATTTGTAGATTCTATTCTTCAGGGCTGACCCACGGTCGGTTTTGACAAAATCCTCCCACCGCGTCACATTCCCGGCGCTGTCATAAAATGTGACCGTGAAAATATCATTGATATTTCCAGTAACCACGGATTTCCCCATCGGGCCGCTGTAGTATAATTGATCTCCCTCCGCCAGGGGGAAGTACCGGGGGTAATCCGTTCGGGAGGGATGGTCAACTTTTTTGATACAACCGGCGGCAAGAGCAACAATGATGACCAGAGGGATAACAAAATTTTTGCATCGTCTCACTTCTTGCTCCCGCTTTGCTTTTTTCTATAATCCTCAATGGCCGCCTTAAGGGCATCGGTGGCCAGATTCGAGCAGTGCATTTTTATTGGTGGGAGCCCGTCCAGCGCCTCGGCAACTTCGCCGCGAGTTAGCTTCTCAGCCTCATCAATGGTTTTTCCTTTAACCATTTCGGTGGTGATGGAGCTGGTGGCGATGGCGGCACCGCATCCAAAGGTTTTGAACTTTATGTCGGCAATAATGTTATCTTTGACCTTTATATAAATGGCCATAATATCGCCGCAAGTGGGATTACCAACGGTTCCAATGCCGTCAGCATCTTCAATTTCTCCAACATTCCGCGGATGCTGAAAATGCTCTATAACCTTTGTCGAATACATATATCAAAACCGTCCTTTAAAGTCTATTAAAACCATCCACTTTAATATAATACGGCGGCAACAAAATCAAAGTGAATAAATTCAGATCATCTCTGGTATATTTCTTTAAATCAGCAGGTGGTAACTTCACCGGCATTGAAGGCGAAGATGCCATCTTTGGTATCTACCACCAATTGGCCGACCTTATCGATATCTATGACAGTTCCGCAGATTAATTTTCGGCCTGATTTGAGCTTAATCTCTTTATTGTGTAAGAATGAATATTTCAATATCTTTTTCCTTACCTGCTCCAATCCTGATTTTTTGAAGATTCTGTATTCATTCTCAAAATTAAGGAGAAACTTTTGAAGAAATTCAACTCGCCGAATTTTCTCCTTAATTCCAATCCGAACCGAAGTGGCCTTGTTTCGTAACTCTTCCGGAAAATCAGACATTTTTTGATTTATGTTAATCCCAACACCGACAATAACATAATTTATTCTGTCTAATTCAGCGGATAGTTCGGTCAAAATGCCGGACACTTTTCGTCCCGAAATCAGTATGTCATTGGGCCATTTAATCTTAACATCCATATCATCGTAAGAGGATATGGTATCGGCTAATGCCGTCGCAGTCATCAATGATATTCCGGGGGCTAAGGTTGGGTGTAGCTTAGGGCAAAGAATGATAGAGCAATATAGTCCTTTCTTTTCCGGTGAATACCATTGACGTCCCATTCGGCCGCGCCCGCGGGTTTGCCGCTCCGCGATTACCATAGTTCCCTCCGGAGCTCCATTGGCAGCCAACTGGGAGGCGATGGAATTGGTTGACTGGACGGTATGGTAAGCGTTCACCCTTTTGCCAATATAGCGTGTCTTGAGCTTATAGAGGATTTCATTGGGTATAAGACTATCCGGCGGTGAAAGGAATGCGTATTGTCCTTTTCTATTGGATTTGATTGAATATCCCCAGTTCCGAAGGAGTATGATACCAGAGACAATCTTTTGCTCCGGCTCCTTTAAATTTTTGGAGAGCTTGATCGGATCGAAAAATTGACCTGGCCGGTTACGAATTTTTTCGAGGACGCGGTCAGCCAGCTGCTCAAGATTTTGCGGGTTCATTTCAGGAGATAA
>JAPLUS010000302.1 GCA_026397495.1 Candidatus Zixiibacteriota bacterium
GTTAAGACGGTTAGATTCTTTCACTATCAATTCCATCAGCCGTTGATCTTCTCCATAGACTTTGAGATCCCCCTTGAGAACTTCGACTGACCCGGAAATAGCCGCCAGGGGATTCCGGATTTCATGAGCAATCGCAGCCGAGAGTTCGCCGATGGCCGCCATTTTATCGGCCGCTCTGATTTTCTCTTCCAATTGTTTGGTAATGGTAAGATCCTGAAATATGGCAATAACACCTCTAATATCATCATTATCATCGATAAGTATCGAGGTGGAGATGCCCAGTGGAATTTTCAGGCCTGATTGATTGATTATTTCAATCTCATTTCGAGGACAACGTCGCCGGGATTGCAAAACCTCAGAAAAATTCTCCGCCAGTTGTGGCATCTTTTCTGAAAAGACGTCTATAAAGTCATGACCTCTTACGGCCTCTTCTTTGATATCCAATATTTCTTCCGCGGCACGGTTAAAAAAGATGATTTTCCCATCACGATCAATAGTAAGGAGTCCGGAATTAAGGTGGCGAAGGATGTCATTCGTATCTAATTTGGCCTGTCGTAAGGCCTGAGAAGCGCTGGCCAGTTGTAGATCCTTGTGCCGCAGCCGTTCGACCAGAAAACCGGAAATGAAGGCGACCAGATAAAAGGTGAGGATATGCAGAAGTATGCTATAGAAGGCAGTATCCTGAGTTGAAAAGATCACCTCCAGAGCTTTGGTTGATGAACCCGGGACGCCGCTGATAGCCAAGCCAAACCAAATGATAAAAGCATAAGCCATGGAAATTAGAGATGCTATTCCCAGAGTCCCGGCAAGATCGCTCACCAGGGCCGACGAAATAATGGTCAGGATGAAGAGTCCCGAGAAAGAAGATTGGACATTCCCAGTAGCATATATAATCCCTATCTCAACGACTACTTCAAAAAGGGTCTGGAAGAAAGGGAGCACCTTCAATAGAGATCTAACTTCAAACCATCTTTTCAGAAGAAGGATTACCGGTAGAAAAAGAGTCAAAAAAGAATAGGCAAAAAAGGGAAAACTTAGATAACCCGGATTATGCAGCCGGAATATGACAATCCCCGATATCAAAACATAGGTTGTCAGCCGGAGCAGTAGAATCCAGCCGGTTTTAAGAGCGGAGGTATTAGGTTTCATGGTCCAATAAAAGGACGCCTGGGAGGGCTTGTTGAAAAAGCGTGTATTGTGAAATGATCATCTGCTTTCATTAGGCCCCCGTCTTAAACTGTCATTCCCCGCCGCGGCGGGGAATCCAGAAAGTATTAACTGACTTGCACTTATATTTCTTTTTTCTGGATCCCCGATCAAGTCGGGGATGACAATTTTAATGACATTTTTCTCAGAAGTGCACTTTTCCCTTTCTTAAGGCTTTTTCAACACTCCTGGGAGGGCGCCCTCCATGGAAGAAAATTATCCTATCTTCCCAATAATATCAAACATTGGCAGATACATAGCGATCAAAATACAACCGATAACCATACCCATAATAACTATAATCACCGGTTCAATAACTGATGTCAGCGAGCTAACCGCTTGATCTACCTCCTCATCATAAAAATCGGCAATTTTTTGAAGCATCTCATCCAAGCCGCCGGTCTTTTCACCCACTGAAATCATCTGGGTTACCATCGGCGGAAAAACACCTGTCTCCTTTAGTGGAGCCGTAATAGTTTCCCCTTCGGCTATAGAGAGAACGGATTTTTTGATGGCATTGGCTATAACCACATTGCCGGCGGTTTTGGCTGTGATTTCAAGGGCATCAAGAATAGATACGCCCGAAGATAGTAGTGTTCCAAGAGTTCTCGTAAATCTGGCAACGGATGATTTACGAGCTAAGTTGCCAAAGATAGGCGCCTTTAAGAGAGTGGCATCAAATATAGCTCGCCCCGATTCTGTTCTAATCCAAAAAATAAAGCCAATTATACCGCCTATGAGACCAATGATTAAAAATGGAAAATTCGCCTGTAAAAAATGACTGAGCGCCAGAATAATCATAGTCGGTTTAGGTAATTCCGCTCCAAGACCGCTAAACATCTTGGCAAAAGTCGGAACAATGAATGTCAACATGCCCGTTGTTACCCCTATGGCGACCACAGCAACTACGCAAGGATAGACCATAGCCCCTTTAACCTTCCGCACCAAAGCATCCGCTTTCTCTCTATATAAAGCTAATCTGACCAAAATGGTATCCAGAGCGCCGCTCATCTCACCGGCTTCAACCATATTGACATAAAGGTAATCAAAAATCTTAGGGTGTCGTCTCAAACCTTCGGAGAGTGTTGATCCTCCTTGGACTGATTCCTTTACGGCATTGATGATTCGACAGAACTCTTTATTCTCAGTCTGAGTTCCCATAATCTCCAAACATTGTACCATAGGTAGTCCCGCTCCGATCATAGTAGCAAATTGCCGGGTAAATCGCGATAATTCGACTTTCTTCACACCACTTCCCAGTCTGATTTTCAGCTCCGCGGGTTTTTTACGGATACTGGAAACAAGAATGCGGTTCTGCCGCAGAAGTCGGGCAAGTTGCTCTCTATTACCGGCCGATAGCTCACCAAAGACGGGAGCCCCCGCGAGAGTTTTTCCTTTGTATTCAAATACTGGCATATTTAATTCCCTTTCCAGGCAGACAACTAAACCATAACCGGTGACTTATAAACAGGGACCGGGGATTTGCCTCGGGAAAGCATTTCGCCCAATTCCTGCATATTGGAGCTGAAGCCCATAGCATCGGCAATCGTTATTTTCCCGGCCGTATAGAGTTCTGCTAAGGATTGATTCATTGTCTTCATACCATACTTCTGTCCTGATTGTATCATGCTGTATAGTTGATGGACTTTATCATCTCTAATAAGAGCTCGTATGGCAGGTGTGCAAACCATAATCTCCAAGGCTAAAACCCGGCCACCTCCCATTCTTGGAATTAAACACTGCGAGATCACCGCTTGCAGAGAAAACGAAAGAGACATTCGCACCTGTTCTTGTTGATTGGTCGGGAAGACATCAATTATTCTATTAATTGATTCAGCGCAAGAGTTGGTATGAAGAGTGGCAAAGGCGACGTGGCCGGTCTCCGAAATATTCAAAGCGGCTTCTATTGTCTCCAGATCCCGCATCTCACCAATCAGAACAACGTCGGGGTCTTCTCGTAAGGCATACTTCAGGGCTGACGCAAAAGAGAGAGTGTCACTATAAACTTCCCTCTGGTTTACAATTGAGGACTGGTGCCGGTGTAAGTACTCAATGGGGTCTTCGACGGTTATGATATGGCATTGTCTTTCGCGGTTTATTTTGTCAATTATTGCCGCCAGGGTTGTTGATTTTCCTGAACCGGTGGGGCCGGTAACCAAAATCAGGCCGCGCGGCAGTTTGGCAAATTCTGCAACCACCTTCGGTAGGCTCAATTCCTCAAATGATTTAACCCTATAAGGTATTTGTCTTAAAGCTACGGCCACATTACCGCGTTGCATAAAAATATTGCACCGAAAACGGCTCATATTTTCAATTCCAAATGAAAGATCGAGTTCAGAGTTAGTTTCGAATTTGAGTCTCTGTTTTTCATTCATTATCGAATAGGCCAATTTTTTAGTAAGCTCGGGAGTCAAGGTATCATATGCCGTTTTTACCAATTTACCATCGACTCTAATCACGGGAGGCGAACCGACCGTAAGATGCAGATCCGAAGCATCCATTTTGACCATATCTTCAAGGAGTTGACGCAAAGTAATCATACCATCTCCCAATAATCCCTTATTAATCTATTAGACAATCCATCATAATCTTATATCGGTAAATCATGATGAATCTTGACCGGTGGACTGAAGATAATTGAATTTAACTCTTTGATTGATAATGAGGTCGGAGGATTCAGGGGATCAAGAGGTGGTTGCAAAGACTTCCTCTATGGATACCATCCCCTTTTTCATTTTGTTGACGGCCGACATTCTCAGGGTGGACATCCCCTCTTTAACAGCCTGGTCTCTTATCTCCGTATCGGAGGCTGATGCCAAAATCATCCGCTCGATGGTTGGAGTAATAGGCATTACTTCGAATATGCCGGTTCGCCCGGTCACTCCGGTATTATTACAGTCGTTGCATCCTTTGCCCCGAAAAGCCTTTAAATCCTTTAACATAAAATCGGGAATATTAAACGCCGCTATTTGTTCCCCCGTAAGAGCAACCGGTTCTTTGCAGGTCTGGCATATTTTACGAACCATTCGCTGAGCCATAATAAGACGGGTTGATGAAGCCACTAAGTAACTGGGAATCCCCATATCAATCAACCGGTTTATTGCTGAAGGAGCATCATTGGTATGCAGAGTGGAAAAAACCAGGTGGCCGGTCAAGGCGGCGCGAATAGCAATTTCGGCTGTCTCGCTATCACGAATCTCGCCAACCATTACGATATCCGGGTCCTGCCGCAGGAATGATCGCAGAGAAGCCGCAAAAGTCAAGCCAATTTCACTTTTTACCTGAACCTGATTAATACCGTCGAAGTTAAACTCAACCGGGTCTTCGGCGGTCATAATATTGACATCGATGGCATTTATTTGTTTTAGAGCGGAATACAAAGTGGTGGTTTTACCGGAACCGGTCGGTCCCGTTACCAAAATAATTCCATAAGAGAGGTGAATAGCACCATCAAATCGCGTCAAAGATTCCGGGTCAAATCCGAGTTTGGTCAGATCGACATTAAGAGATTTGGGATCCAAAATACGCATGACCACTTTTTCCCCAAAAATAGTTGGCAACACCGATACTCGTATATCTACATTGCGCTCGGCGATTTTAATCTTAATCCGTCCATCCTGGGGGAGTCTTCTCTCGGAAATATCAAGATCAGCCATAACTTTCACACGCGAGACTATCGCCGCCCGATATTTATAGGGAAGCGGCGCCATTTCACGCAGGTCACCATCGACGCGAAATCTCACTCTAATTCGCTTTTCATAGGTTTCAAAATGAATATCAGAAGCTCCCATGCGAATGGCGTCGGCAATAATCGAATCGACCAATTTGACCAGAGGTTTGTCCTGAATCGCCGAACGCAAATCGGCTTCAGAAAGTCCTTCATCGTCGGATGACACCACTTCCAGAGCGGCATCATCTTCCATTCCTTTGACCAATTGAGAAAAAGCATTCTCGTCATGATAGTAGGTTTCGATGGCTTTTTGTATCGCCTTTTCAGGGGAAATGACCGGCTGAATGGAGCAGCCCGTAATAAACTTTACGGCATCCAACACATAAATATTATTGGGATCAGATATCGCCACAATGAGATTTTTCATCAGTTTAGAGACGGCGATGACATTAAATTTTCTGGCAATATCAAGAGGAATTAGCTTAACGATTTCCGGGTTAAGTTCAATATCGGCCAGCCTCAGAGTCCCCATATTCAGTTGCTTGCCGACAAAGGCGGCGATTTCCTCTTCCGAGGCAACCGCGCCGATAGTAACCAGCGCTTGCTCAAGCTTTATATTTTTTTCTTTAGCTAAAGCCAGCGCCTGTTCCATTTGCTGCTGGCTAATACGGCCGGCTTTTACGAGTATGGCACCGAGTTCTGCAGACATTTAATTCATCTCATTATCTTTAGAATTATAATCATTCTCCGCAACCGGCCCGGAATGCCCACGCGCGCAACTAATCCTGAAAAATATCATCAAGTTTATTACCGGCGGAGGCGGCAAAATCATCGCTCAGACCAGAACCCCCGGTATGGGCTCTATCCTTTAAACTTGAGAATATTTTGCCCAATTCCAATGCCGTTTCTTTGGCATACAAACGAACCATACCAATAGTGGTTCGGTCATCAAATATGACCGCCATTATGGAACGTTCACCCACCAGAGACATATGGATATGATCTTTTTTGCCCTGATGAAACAAGACGGAGAATTCTGATTCCCCAACCAATCTGGCAATCTCTTTGGTCGATGCAAATGAGCCGGCCAGAAGAGCGGCCAAGGCGGTGGTATCCAGAGAATGGGTGAAACCCTGGCGGGTAAGAAGATGCCCATCTTTATCCACTAATAAGGCACATTTAGCTTCAGCCCCTTTCAGCATTTTGGCCAAGATAGAATCGATTTTCTCGATTTCTTCCTCATATATTATCAGGCTGTCATTGTTCACAGTCAATACCTCCTTATTTAATTCCAAATAGGCGCTTAAAGAAGCCCGGTTTCTTTCTTATCACCCGCTTTGAAGGGGCCATAAAGGGCGATGGTAAATCATTACTGATGGTTAGGTCTCGCT
The DNA here is from genome assembly GCA_026397495.1 of Candidatus Zixiibacteriota bacterium. Lineage (GTDB taxonomy): Bacteria > Zixibacteria > MSB-5A5 > GN15 > PGXB01 > JAPLUS01. The sequence goes on from JAPLUS010000302.1 coordinate 6,268, forward strand.
TAGCTTCATCGCCGCCCAGTCGTCCTCGAATAGATGACGCGTCGCCTTCTTTGGAAGCTGGTTGAAAATCCGAAAGGGTAATTCGTCTTTCACGGCGAAGAATATGCGATGCTGTTGTCCCCGGAAAAGGCCGCAACGGTTTTTCTTCTTCCGACAAGTTGGAAATTTCCGGCCCCGAGGCCTCTTCGAGTTTCTGGTTATGGACATCCTGTTTAACAATCTCTTCATTAGTTGTAGTTGTTTCGTCCTTGAGATTGCTATGCTCCATCACTTCTGGTTGCTCTGATCCATTCTCATTATTCGCTTCATCTTCGGCATTATAGGCGGTCTGTCGAACCGACGCCGATTCCTCAGCCGGGGACGGTTCCTGAATAGGTGAATGGGAAATAGGTGATGAAAAAGTAGTCCCCGAACCCCGAGAGATTACGGCTTCCGTCTTGACCTTTTCCACAACCACTGCCTCAGTTTTAACAGCTGTCGGTGTGCTTTTGCTCGATTTCGCTTTTTCCAGAACCAATTTGATGATTTGTTTAAGGGTATCAAAAACACCTTTTCCCGAAACGGCTTCGGCTTCAAAACATTTCCATCCCCTCGCATTCAATTTTGTTTCCAACTCAGAGACAGAAAGAACACCCGGGAGATCACGTTTATTATATTGGATAACCACTGGAATTTCATTTAGATCATAACCATATTCTTCAAGGTTCTCCTCAAGATTGGCCAGCGACTCAATATTTTCCGCCATTTTTTCGGCCTGACTATCAGCAACAAAAACAAGGCCGTCCATGCCCCGTAAAACCAATTTCCGCGTGGCATTGTAATAAACCTGCCCCGGCACAGTGTAAAGTTGAAATTTGGCCGCAAACCCGTTGATGGTTCCTATATTTATCGGTAGAAAATCAAAATAAAGGGTTCGATCGGCTTCCGTTGCCAGCGAAATCATTTTGCCCCGGGTAGAGGACGGCACCTTCTTATGAACATAAATCAAATTGGTCGTCTTCCCGGATAGACCTGGGCCATAGTAAACTATCTTGCAAGTGACTTCCCGCGATGCATAATTTATTGAAACCATAGTATCCTTTATAACCTGAATTCAAGAACCATTTAATTGTTGTTGTTCATATTAATCTGCGAAATAGCGTTCTTTATTTCGAGTCTAATAAGCCCGATATTGACATCCCGTTCCGCCGTGACAACCAGAATCCCTATTCCGGCATTGGTGAAAAACAACTTGCCTGTTGATGCCTCAATGGTAACCTGAGACAGCGGCGTTTGCTGCAAACGGTCAAGTGATTTCTGAATATTGGCGGTTATAGAGGCGGCCAGGGCGCCAACCGCTTCTTCCTCAAATGAGGTATCCAGGTCAGCGGCAATGACAATGCCATCATTGCCGACAATCATGGAACCGGTTATTCCGGTGGTTTTGTTAAGTTGCTCAAGGATTTGATACATATTTCTCCTCCGGGCTGGATGACCACAGTTGGCCATAGCGTTCGGACGCATATTTTCTAATCATATCGACGGCATGCAGAATCCTTATGCCAAGCAGGTCATCCTCCTCACGATTTGAAAGGATCAGTAAATTAAATTGAGATACTTTCACAATAACTAATTTCATTTTGCCAAACGAGAGCTCCAATCGATCCGGTCCCCCTTCCTCATTTCGCCTCAATATCTTTTCATTCGCTTGCTGAAATAAAAGCGAAAGAGGGGCCCATTTCTTAGGCTCAAAATTGTTTCTCTTAAATGATGACAATAATAACCCTTCCCTATCAACGGTGGCCGCTATCAGAACCGCATGATGTTCCCCAAGATACCTGACTGCCCTCTCAAATCCATTTAGACCAAGACCCATTCCGAGTTCTATTTTCGATTCGGCAACATGATCAAGTCCTGATGGGGATCTCCGCTCTGTTCTGGGCAGGTATGGCACACCATATTCTTCCTTTTCGGCAATCGCGGTCTGATGATTCCTTGCATAATCTTTCATATAGTTATTCCGCCTATGGGTTTCCTCATTGATGATTGATAGATATATAGGTCTGATAATAAAGGGTACGGTTAAAATCTGTAGAATGACAGCGGGGAGGTACCGCGATATTCCCAGAGTCAATGATATGGAGAAGTCAATCTGATATAAAAGAGAAATCACCGCTCCCAAAACTGTACCAAGGGCTATTCTATATAAAAAAGTGAAACCGACCCCTTGAAGTAATTTCATGGGAGTTGCTTTGGGGTACAGAAGAATCAGGATTCCGGCATAGTACATTATTTCTACCATGGAATAAATGAACGACCCCATGGGCAGGTCAATTCACAATTTCGATGGAAATATTGCCAAGGGTATCACAATCAACAAGATTGATAGCAGGAAAATCAAAAAACCATTTCTATTAGTAATTGCCATTCCTTATTCCCTTTTACCCAGAAGTGAAGTCAATTTCAAGCGAAAATTACCAAGGTTAATCTTACCTCCGGCTCTGATTAGAAGAAGATTTTCTCCCAAGGGCAGGAGATTAAGCACGAACTCATCAGATTCAAGGAGAATGCTCTTATATTTTCCAAAGTGTGCTATTTCTATTTGAGATTGGACCGTTCTCTCTATATCACGCGCCAATGCCCCATATATATCCGTAGCCTGAGAATCAGGCCAGCGCGAATCTACCACCAGTCCTTCATTATTAATCAAAAGAACCCCTTCTACTCCCTTTATATCTACAAGCTTACCCATAATTGGCCCCGCCTCAATTTCTTCGCTGTCTTCTAAGAGGGATGACTCTTCTCCTGCGGCCATTTTAATGGAGTTGCGGGTTGGTTGAATCTTTTGAGTTGATTCCATCGGTAGTTTACGGCATATTTCCAAAAGCTTATTGACATGGGGATCATTGGCATCAGTGCTGGAAAGCTTATTGAGAAGTTTAATGGCTTTAACAAACTCTCCCTTGTAGACATATATTTCAGCCAAAAGAAGGTCGTTAGTATGGCTATGACCATCTAATTCAATAGCCTTAATAATCTCAACCTCAGCCCAATCATAAAGCCCTTTATCAAGATTTATCTTAGCCATCACCACATGGGCTGATCCATAAATGGGATGAATTTTTAAACCCGTCTGACAGGTACGAAAAGCCCTATCAATATCTCCTTTTTTACGATAGGCTTCAGCCAAGGCCGCAAATATTTGAGAATTCGGATTACCTTCCAGGATTTTATTGCATTTAGCTATTCTATCATCTAATTCCAAAGTATAAACCATAATGGATACTCCCAAATGCCTTCAACACATTAAACATCAAAGAATTAGGCTCTATAATCCCATCCTTTTCCATAATTAATCGCCACTCAATAACAATGTCAATTAATTTAAACCTAATTTAATACTTTCCGCGTATGATAAAGACCCATAAGCCAACTTCCTCCCATCAGCAAATATAAGATAGCTGGAATATACTCTGGTAGTGTTGAAATTCCAATCATTGCTGCTAAGGCCAGTATCTGCGCCAGCATTAAGAACCCAAAACCAAGAATAAACATCTGCCAGCTCCGGGACATCAATCCTCCCCGCACCAGGGTCAGAATTTTAAATGCCCACAGGAGACCGACTACCGCGGCGACCAAAACCAGAAAATTAAAAACGGATAGGGCAGATATAATCTGTCTTGAACCGGGATTAGCACTGGCCGGTTGAACCAGAAGCACGCTCAGGGCGAAAACCATGGCAATCTTATGTACGATTCTATTTATCATGAGGCACCTTTCACCAGTTTAACCACTCTATCAGCTTTTTTAACTGTATTCATAAGACTTTCATCTATTTGAAATCTTCTCACCAGTTCCCGTTTCAGAGCCAACGGTTCCGAAATTTCCTTTTTAACCTTACTAACCGCCTGACGATAGACACCCGTACCAAGAAAATAGAAAACATACTCAAGCTGGTTACTCAACATATTTTCCAGGGCCGCCAGTATGCTATGCATCCTCACGGCTGATGGAATTTTCATAATTTCGGAGTAGAATTTATCGAAAGTTGGATTTAGATCGACGTCGGGATCAAATCCGG
>JAPLUS010000464.1 GCA_026397495.1 Candidatus Zixiibacteriota bacterium
GACCTGGACCAGATTTTCGCGCAAGTGGTCCTGGGTTAGCCGCTGGCCGATTGCCATCTATATCGGTATCACCACCGGTATTGGCATTCCCCTAGCCATGAAAAACAGCGTCAACGTGCAGCTGTTTTCCACCATGCGGGCCATTTCCTGGGATAATTTTCTCGGCACCGGTTACCTCGATCCCAACTCCGGTTATTCTCAGGTGTTAATTTTCATTGGCATGGTTGCGGCCCTGTTCTATTTCTTCTTTTCCAAGGAGCACACCGGGATCTTTAACGGAGTTGCCAAATTTGGCATCGGGATACTGATGATCGGCTTCGGTGCCTCATTTGGCTTTACTGTTATGGGGCGTATTTCTCTTTTCGTACAAAGAATTCAATATATTGGAGACTGGTCAATGGTGGCATGGGGGGCGGGCGCGTATCCGGCCCGATGGGAATACCATCTTATCTGGTTGCTGATCTGCAGTATCTTTGTGCTGCTTTGCATCTATGAATTCATAAAATACCTGACCAGAGGTAGAGAGGCCGTTCAGCAAAACCGGGGAATATAGTTTTCTATTAATAAAAGAGACCCCATTTCGATGAGGTCTCTTTATATTCTATAAGCATTCAAAATATTGTTCCGCAATACCTGATGAAGTAATAAATTGCAGAAAAAGTTTTTTTATCAAAAAATAAGTGGCCTTTTATGAATGAGTTATAGAAGAGATTTTTCAGGAAAATCAAGAATTCTCTTGACAAACGGCCGTTTTGTTGCTATTATTTTGTCAAATTGAGTATCAAGCTAAATGATATACTTGCCATGATTTAAGAGTAACTTAAACTTTTATTCTGAAAGAGAGGTGGAGGGATGGTGAGAGCGGCCATGTCAGCCGGCGCCAAGCCCAAACGAGAAAGAGGGAAAGGAAAATTATCAACTCCGGAAGCTCGCCGTGAATATCAGAGGAGATATTATCAGCTCCACAAGGAAAAAGCCAAGGAATACCAACGTCAGTATAATTTGACACACAAGAAGAAGGCGCGGGGAGGCAGAGGAAAAGCTAATTTTGTTTGTCCTCGGGAAATGTATAGATCAACCTTTAATACTTCCGATATTATGCATTCCCCGGTGGAGAAAACCCTTAAAATGCTGGAAGAGATTATCAACGGCGAGCGACTCTTCACGATGTAATCCCATACTCAAATGCTTAAGGCGGTTTGGTCGAAAATGACCGAACCGCCTTTTTATATTGCATTTGGTTTCAGAACCGTGTTATTTTTCCGACAATAGTGAAAAGGATTATAAGGTAGGCCAAGGAGGGTTATGAAGAAAAATCTGGTCCTAAAAGGAAAAAATATGAATAAAAAGCCGTCTCGAGCAAAAGTATCAAAGAAAAAAGAAATTAAAGCAAAGATTTCCGCCAAACCGAAATCGGGAAGAAATCGCTCCACTTTTAAATATGATATAGAACACCCGCCATACTATTTTTTCGGCGGGGGTAAGGCCGATGGCGATGGCACTATGCGTGATCTTTTGGGGGGCAAGGGGGCTGGCCTAGCCGAAATGACCCGTGCCGGAGTCCCGGTTCCACCCGGATTTACTATCACGACCGAGGTGTGTAAACTTTTTTATCAAAATAATCTCGAAATCCCGACCGAAATTGATCATGATCTGGAAAAATATATAGCCAAAGTTGAGGCGGTTGTCGGCGCCAAATTCGGAGACGCAGAGAATCCGCTTTTGGTCTCGGTGAGATCCGGAGCCAAGTTCTCGATGCCGGGGATGATGGATACCATTCTTAATCTTGGGCTTAATAAAACCACTATCGAGGGGCTTATCAAGAAAACCGGTGATCCTCGCTTTGCCTATGACAACTACCGGCGTTTTGTTCAGATGTTTGGCAATGTGGTTTTGGGAATTGATAAGGAGAAATTTGAAGAGATTATTGAGGCCAAAAAGAAAGAGAGACGAATAAAACAGGATTCTTCCCTGCAGGTGGAGGATCTCAACGACATTATTAAAAAGTATAAAGTTATTATTAAACGGAAAACGGGGGAAACTTTTCCCGATAATCCCAATCTGCAATTGCAGATGGCGCGCGATGCCGTCTTTCGCTCTTGGAATAATCCCCGTGCCATAAGTTACCGCAAACTTAACAATATTCCCGGCGATTTGGGCACCGCCGTGAATATTCAGGCTATGGTGTATGGGAATATGGGGAACAGTTCCGCCACCGGAGTTGGTTTCACCCGTAATCCTGCTACCGGCGAAAAAGAATTTTATGGAGAATATCTTTTAAATGCTCAGGGCGAAGATGTTGTAGCCGGAATTAGGACTCCTCAGCCAATTTCCCTGCTGGCTGATGAAATGCCGGAGGTTTATCGACAGCTCAAAGAAATAACCACCCGCTTGGAAAAACATTACCGCGATGTACAGGATTTTGAGTTTACCGTCCAAGAGGGAAAACTTTATATGCTTCAAACCCGAACCGGCAAACGGACCGTACAGGCAGCCTTGAAAATAGCGGTTGATATGGTCAAGGAGAAATTGATAACGGTGGAAGAAGCGCTGATGCGTATTGAGCCGACACAGTTAGACCAATTGCTTCACCCCCGACTCGATCCAAAGGCTGAATATGAGGTGATAGCTAAAGGATTGCCGGCTTCTCCCGGAGCCGCTTCGGGAGCCATCTATTTTAATGCGGAAACGGCTGTTAAGGCGGCCAAGAATGGGGAATCAGTTATTCTGGTGCGGCAGGAAACCAATCCGGATGATATCGAGGGAATGAATGCGGCCGACGGTATTTTGACCGCGCGCGGCGGTATGACTTCTCACGCCGCTGTAGTTGCTCGCGGAATGGGGAAATGCTGTGTGGCCGGCTGTGAAGCCGCCCGGGTCAACGAAGCCAAAAAACAGCTTCAGGTCGGCAAATTGATTATGAAGGAAAAGGAAATTATCACTATTAACGGTTCGACCGGCGAAGTGATTATCGGTCCGGTGGCAACTATTGAGCCGGAACTCTCCGGGGAATTTGCCGAATTTATGGCCTGGGCCGATGAAATAAAAAAACTTAAAGTTCGCACCAATGCTGATATTCCCAGGGATGCCATTCAGGCCCGTAAGTACGGCGCCGAGGGGATTGGCCTTTGCCGAACCGAGCATATGTTTTTTGCGGAAGATCGTCTTCCCATCGTTCAGGAAATGATCTTGGCCGAATCGAAGGAAAAGAGACAGGAAGCCATTGTAAAACTCCTTCCCATGCAGAAAGAGGATTTTCGAGGAATCTTCAGAGCCATGGACGGACTTCCAGTCACGATTCGGCTGCTCGATCCTCCGCTCCACGAGTTCTTACCCTCAGCAGAGGAACTGACTGCACAGCTCCGCGGCATAAAAGAAGCTGAATCAGCCCTTTCAACTGTGGCATGTCTTACTCAGGCGGTGAAATATCTCGACCCATCCGTTCGGGAATCATTGAAGCCACTCGAAAACATTGCGGCAATCATCGCCGAGATCAGGGAGAAAAAGCTAGACAAGATACTGATCCAAAAACAGGAAGAAACCCTCCGGAAAGTGAAGGAGATGATGGAGGTTAACCCCATGCTCGGTCACCGGGGTGTGAGGTTGGGAATCTCCTACCCTGAGATCTACATCATGCAGATTCAGGCCATTCTCGAGGCAGCGGCCGAAGCCATCAAAGAAGGCGTTGACGTCAAACCCGAAATCATGGTTCCCCAGGTTTGTACGGCTCAAGAGTTGCGGTGGGTCTATCAAATGGTTGAAGAGGTCAAGATAGACGTAGAGAAAAAGTACGGGATCCAAGTTCCCTTCCTCTTCGGAACCATGGTCGAAGTTGTGAGAGCCTGCATGAGAGCCG
>JAPLUS010000213.1 GCA_026397495.1 Candidatus Zixiibacteriota bacterium
GGTATTGGAATAGCCAAGGCGATATTGTTGAGCATAAATCCGCATCATGAAGGGTGCGGATTTTTTTATTGGTAATTTTATCGATAAAATAGAAGAATCACACCGGCGACGGTAATAATGGCGCCAATGACCGCCCGAGAAGAGACTTTCTCTTTATAGAATATAATCACCAGTGGAATCACCAATACCGGCACAATAGACATAATTGCCGCGGCAATACCGGTGGCGACATATTTTATCGCCACCAGCGACATCCAGACTCCCAGAAATGGCCCGCAAATTGCTCCGCCCAAGGCCAAGATCAGCGCTTTTTTATCCCTGAATTTTTCCTTGGCTTCTTTAATGTCACCCCGAAGCAAGCTAAAAAGCCAGATGGCAATGCCGGCGGATAACATCCGAATAAAAGTTGCCGGTAGAGGTTCCAGATGGTTACCCATCCCGGCTTTGGCCAAAATCAGTCCGATCGCCTGTCCGGTGGCTCCACCAAAGGCTAAAAAAATGCCGAGTTTCAGTTTTTTTCTTTCCTGAATGGTTACCCCGGTACCTACATTGTAACGTTCCACAGTTACCCATCCCATACCGGCGACAGTCATTGTAATTCCCCAGATCGCTTGTATCCCAAGTCTCTCACCTAAAAAGAACCAGGCAATTATGGCTGTGATTATGGGAGAGATGGAAAATATCAAGAGAGATAGTCTTGGCCCTATGACAACATAAGCCCGGAATAGAAAAGCATCGCCTATTGATAATCCAATGACTCCGCTCAATATAAGAAAATAGTACGATTGGACAGGGATATCCGGAGGAAGAAGCTCGCCGGTGATTAATAAAAGGGTGATTCCTAAAAGCATTACGGCAAAAAGGATCCGAATTTTATTCAGCCAGTAGGAGCCGATTCGTCGGCTGGCCGAAGTGAAAAAGAGGGACGTAAATGACCATAATATCGCGGTGGATAGGGCGGCCAGTTCTCCGGGGTAGGGCATCAACTAATATAACGGTCAAAGAGCCGAAAGGCAATCCGGCTCATATTGACTTTATGACCGATATTGGCTATCATCGCAGAGAAGCAAAATGGAGAAATTATCTATGAAAATGATTCTATTAAGTTTATTTGTTTTGGTTACTCTTAACCCCATAATGATTCCGGCCGCTGATCTTACCAATTCGGCGGCGGATTCGTTATCGACCTCACCGCGTGCCGACACCGCTGTCATAGCCGGTGCTGATAGCGCGGCACAATCTAATTTTATCTATCCGATGCCGCCCGAGAGGATGGCCAAGCTGATTGCTTATTCCCGTTTTAACAATCTCTGGCGTTTTCTGGATTTCTTCATCAGTGTTGTCATTTTATTGATAATTATCTACGGCGGCCTATCGGCCCGTCTCCGCAATTGGGCTTCGAAAATATCATCTAAAAATTTCTTCGTCTATTTTTTCTATTTTATTTTTTTCATGATTGTAATGTATGGGCTAAATTTCCCTTTTGATTATTACCGTAATTTTGCCATTGAGCACCAGTATGGTTTTTCTAATCAGACATTTGGCGCCTGGTTTGGGGAGAGCCTTAAGTCTCTGGGAGTAGGTTTTGTTTTTGGCTTTATACTGTTTCTGATTCTGTATTGGCTGATTAATAGATTTAGAAAATGGTGGCTGGCCTTTGCTATCGGTTCCATACCGTTTATGGTGCTCGTTATTATTATTGTGCCGGTGATTATTACACCATTATTCAATAAATTTGAGCCGATAAAGAATAAGGAATTGGGCGCGGAAATGACCGCCCTGGCCGGCAAAGCCGGTATTTATAATCCTGATATCTATGAAGTAGACGCCTCCAAACAGTCATCGAAAGTAAATGCCTATTTCACCGGTATGTTTGGAACAAAACGGATTGTTCTTTATGATACGGCGATAAAGAATTTTACGGTCAATGAATTGAAGTTCATTATGGGACATGAGATTGGGCATTATGTGATGCATCATATATGGTATGGCCTTTTTCTTGGCGTGGTGTTCATATTCATTGTGTTCTATCTGGCGGATAAATTTCTCCCGCCGATGATAGAACGACGGAAAAACCGGATTGGATTTTCGCGATTGGGTGATATTGCCGGCTTACCGCTTCTGCTGCTTTTTGTAACCGTCTTTTCTTTTATCTTTCAACCTATCCAAAATACCGCCAGTCGTTATTTTGAGAATCAATCCGATCGATTCGGCATGCAGCTTTCCGGCGTAACCGGCGATGAAGCCGCAACTGCTTTTGACAAACTTTCGGTTTTCAATCTATCCGACCCGGAGCCGTCGGCGCTGATAGAATTCTGGTTTTATACTCATCCCGCGCTGAAAAAGAGAATGGATAATGTCCGGAAATTATACAACGAGCTCCATCCGGGCGTATAAAATATAAATGGAATTGTTCTTTATGAATAATTTTGGAGAAATAATATGCATCAAATAAGTACCGACAGAATTATCGACGCGGTGCGAAAGCTCTCCATGGAAGCCGCCTACGATTTGGGCGAGGACGTAATAAAGGCGATAGAGGATTTCAAAAAAGCAGAAGAGTCGCCGGTTGGAAAGGGAATATTGGATCAGGTTTTGGAGAATGCCAAAATCGCCAGAGAAGAAAGAGCCCCGATGTGCCAGGACACCGGTTTTGCGGTGCTGTTTGTGGAATTGGGTCAGCAGGTGGAAATTATTGGGGGTGATTTTTATGGGGCGCTCAATGAGGGCGTTCGCCGTGGCTATAAAGAGGGCTATCTGCGGAAATCGATTGTCAGTGACCCCCTGGAACGAAAGAACACCGGCGATAATACCCCGGCGGTGATTCATACCGAGATTGTCCCTGGTGACAAGCTCAAAATAACCATTGCTCCCAAGGGGGGTGGTTCAGAGAATATGTCGGAGGTAAAAATGCTTAAGCCGTCCGACGGTCTTCAGGGGGTGAAGGATTTTGTAATTGACCGGGTGCGCCGTTCCGGCGGTAATCCCTGCCCGCCGATAATTGTCGGCATTGGTCTGGGGGGAACTTTCGAAAAGTGCGCTCTTCTGGCCAAGAAGGCGCTTCTGCGTGAGGTGGGGAACAGACATCCCGATAAATTCTATGCCGATCTGGAAGTGGAACTTCTGGAAAAGATCAATAAACTGGGAATCGGCCCTCAGGGTCTGGGCGGAACAACCACAGCCCTGGATGTACATATTGAGGTTTTCCCCTGCCATATCGCCAGTCTGCCGGTAGCGGTTAATATTCAATGTCATGCCGCCCGGCACCAATCAATTGTTCTGTGAATCGAGAATATGAAATTCGGAGAGATAAATTATGCCGCAGAAGAAATCAATTAAGACGCCGTTGACCGATGCGACGGTCGAAAGTCTCAAAACTGGAGACGAAGTTCTTATCACGGGAGAGATATATACCGCTCGCGATGCCGCCCATAAACGATTAGTGGAGTTAATAGACAAGGGAGAGAAGCTTCCTTTTGATCCCAGCGGACAGATTATTTATTTTGTCGGTCCGACTCCCGCCAAACCGGGAAAGGTCATCGGCTCGGCGGGGCCGACGACATCGTACCGAATGAATGGCTATTCTCCTCGACTGATTGAAGTGGGACTGAAAGGGATGATAGGTAAGGGGGAAATGGGGCCGGAGGTAATCGCCAAAATGAAAGAGCGGAAGGCGGTTTATTTTGCCGCCGTCGGAGGCGCAGCGGCCTTGATTGCTAAATCGATTACCGGAAATGAACTGGTGGCCTATGAAGATTTGGGTGCTGAGGCGATTCGCAGGTTAACGGTTAAGGATTTTCCGGCGATTGTGGCGCTCGACTGCCACGGCGGGAATATTTTTAAAGAGGGTGTCGCGAAGTACGAAAAGAAGTAGAGCCGCAATTATTTGATATTTCGTAGGGGTCGATTTTATATGTCGACCCTTTTTATTCTTGTTCCAGCCTTCGGGCGGAGTGTGATTGACACGACATTGAAATAAGTTTGACGTAGGGCAGAACCCCAGACGAAGCGGAGTGTTGAAGAAGTGTATGTTATGGCAATGTGCCTCTATCATGACCAATGATGACGCCCGACCTGTCATTCTGGCGAAAGCCAGAATCCAGAAAGCAGTAACTGATTTGCATTTAGGTCTTTTTTCTGGATCCTGAATATGCCGCTTTTCCCTTTTGAGGCTTTTCAACACTCCCGAAGTCTTGTGGTTCTGCCATTTGTGTCCGGATTCCCCACGGCGGGGACAAGAACCGACACGGCATTGAAATAAGATTGCCTGTTTGAATCAGGATACCCTTTTGACCTTCTTCATAGAATACCCTATATTCCGTCCATGCAAACCGCTCTCCATATATATACCCTCGTTAGGGAATTGAATCATGAAATTATTGGCTCCACTATAATCGGCACCGAGTTCTATAAGAAAGAACGTGAAGCATATATTCTGTTTAAGACCGGCGTTGAGATTCTGGCGCTTGGTCTAATCTATCATCCGGTCGGTTTTGGGGCCTATCTGGTCCCCCAAAGCAGAATTGAAATAAAAACTGATGAAAAGCCATGGCCATTTTTCCAGCCGGCAAAAGGTTCTACAGTCGCCTCGATCCGGCAAATGGGATTGGACAGAATAGTCAGGATTGAGCTTGTCAATGGAGCAACCCATCTGGCGATAATTTTGGAAGCGCTTGGTCCCAATGGCAATTTCTGGTTACTTGATAATGACGATAAAATTTTGGCTACTTTGCGGCATAGAAAATTTGAAGTATCGGAATACTCTCCACCACCGCCGCCGGATAAACTAAATCCTTTTGATCTGAAACCGGAAGATTTGCAGAAGGTTTTGAAAAAGGAGGGTAGTCCATTATTAAGTCATATCTTGCGGAAAAATGTTGTGGGGTTAGATGAATATTTGGCCATGGAGATTCTTCAGCGGGCAGATGTTCAACCGGATGCCATTGGTGAAAATATTGATAATAGTGCCATGACAAAAATAGTTCCGACCATTAGAAATGTGGCGGCTCATTTCAATGATTATAATCAGGGATATCTTTATGCGGCAACGGGGGTGAATGAGGTCTATCCGTTCAAGTTGGGTACTCTAAAAGGAGAATCCGGGAAATATAATTCGCTATCACTGGCCATATATGAAGCTATCAAAAGCAAGAGGAAGACAGGAATAAAAGTTTCGGCAAAACAGCGAATTCTTGAAGCGATGGATAAAGGGGTGAATCGATTGGCGAAAAAAGTGGCCAAAATAGAAGCCGATCTTTCCATCGCGGGCAAGGCCGAAGATTACCGAAAATCCGCCGAAATTCTAAAGGCCAATCTGGCTTGCCTTAAGAGGGGGATGGAATCAATTGAGTTGGATGATATCTATTTTGATAATGACCGTAAGGTAAGAATTTCTCTCAATCCGGCGTTGAGTCCGGTTGAGAATGTGGAAAAATATTTTCTTAAATATCATAAAGGGAAAGAAGCGCTGCTCCTGCAGAAACGGCGATTAGATATTGCGGGGAGGGAATTGCAATCGGCCCAAAAAGTGCAGGCGGAGCTGGAGCGGGATTTTGATAACGCAGTTGAGAAGTATAGAACGGAAATGGCGCCGCTTCTGCCGAAGGATATAAAAATCAAAACCACCGTTCCGCGGCTGCCATATAAACCGTACACTCTCTCCACCGGTATTACTATTTTTGTGGGACGCGACGGCGCCGATAACGATACCACCACCTTTGAATATGCCAGGCCTTATGAGTTATGGTTTCATGCGGCGCAGTCTCCGGGATCGCATGTCGTGATGAAATTCCCCGATAAAAGTTTTAGACCGTCAAAGCAGGAAATAGCAGAAACGGCGGCCATAGCTGCCTATTATTCCAAAGCAAAGAATTCCAAGACGGTACCAATTGTATATACCGAGCGAAAATATGTCCGTAAACCGCGCCGGGCCAAAGCGGGGTTGGTAACCATCGAGCGGGAAAAGATGGTGATGGTGGCGCCGAAGAAGATGGAAGGGGTTTGATTGATGCTCCTGCTAACGGGAGAGTGATATGTCAGCGGGAAATTGCAAATGCCGCCACGGGAGAGAAATAGATTTTCTACCGGTGCCATCGGCGGCATTAGCAATATATTGTAGAAAGCGCCCCGATTCTTTTATGGCGATTGCTTTATTATCAGGGATGTAAAAGGTAAGTCCTTCTAAATCATCGGCATCAGGCAATAATTTGCCCTCAATTTCATTGACGATACTGTCAATCATTATGATGACGCTATCCGGTTTCTCCACCGTATGCCAGTAAAGATATTTACTGTGAATATAGTAATTGAGAAGCTTCGTCGTGGTGGTAACCATTAAGCTGCTATCGTCGTTTCTTTTTTTGATATATCTTAGAGCAGCAATTGTCGACGGACTCAAGAATTCCGTGCCATTCCCCTTACCGAAATGAGTATAAAGAATCATATATCCTTGATTGGAAATCAACTGGTTGATCTGAGATGAACCCAGCTGGTCGGCCAGATGATTCTCGTCGGCCTCAGGGTATTTCCCCCAAGGACTGATAAAACGGGCAAATTCAAAGATTTTCTGACCATCATCAAGCTGATAGATATGCACCAGTTTGTTATCGTGCGGATATTGCTGTTTGGTATGCAGTTGGTCTTGAAGATATTCGTATGATTGCTTGATTAAATTAACCGGTGAAAATAAGGCATCCTGCCCGATGCAATGAGTAACCTGCCCGCGCCAGAGGAATTTTATTCCGGCCGGAATAGTTAAATCAGTATGATATTCCAAGGCTCCGGAATTATCGCCATAGAACCACGGAGCCTTACCGATATTCTGGGTATTCTCATACCCTCCATGGTTGATGAAGGTTTCAATGGTAAGGGAGTCTTTTTTCAAAAAGGCGAGGGCTCTTTCCGCCAGAGCACGTTGGAATTGATGTTCGGTAAAATTGCCATATGAATGCAGGCCGTCGATATAGCCGGCCTTGATTAGTCTTAATAATAGCGGCGTATAGTCGGATAGACTATCGGATGTTCCCTTGAAGATGGAAATTCCAAAATCGAGACCGCCCGTGAATTTAGTAGCGAGAGTTAAGCTATCGATAAATGTTCCCCCGTCTATATCGAGGCATTGGTTATAGAACCAGAAGGAATTCCCGATTTCCAGATTAAGACCCTGCCCAAAACGAGTCGAATGCGAGGTGTTGAGAAATTCTTGAATTGTCAAAGATTCCTTGATTGTTTCGGTTTCATCAATATCAGAGCAAATAGCCAGAGCGGCTTTATAGGGATAGGGGAATTTGCGGATGGAAACGGTATTGTCCCGGCCGCATCCCCCTAAAACGAGCAATATCACGGCGGGAATAAATAGAAACTTCAGGGCGAGATCTTTTTTGCGGGCCATCCTTGCCATAGTGTGCCTATGGCAAGGTAGGCCAGTCCCAAAGGAATGTCAATCGATAATGCCGATTATGAGTTATTCGCAACAGATCTTGACTTTGGCTGCTGTCTTGTCATCACCCTGGACATCAATACAGAAATCATTTAAACCGGCCATTAATTCATCCAGCTGTTCCGGCTTTATTGTGTCCAGATCGAGATTGATTCCCTTTTCCTTAAGCGCCTGATTAACCTTATCGCGTGCCTCGCCGGGGAGTATGGAGCCCAGTTTTATGCCGGCGCGGATCAGCGCCAATGGGACCCGAATGTTTACACATTTTTTGCTGCCGCTTTCAGCGCCGGGCTCACAGATTATGCGAAGGTATTTGGGTTTACATTTGGTGGATGAGGGCTGACTCCCCTCAGGCATTTCACCGGCTTCTGATTGAAGCGCGGTAAGTAGTTCTTCGGCTTCGGTCGCACTTATTTTACCGGCGGCCAGCAGATCAAGAATGCGACGGCGATCGTTACTCATGGCTTGACTCCTTTTATAATGGTTCTTGCCTTTAGTTTTTCTTTGATTCCCGGAGCAATTCGAGGGCCTCTTTGGCCGATATCTCGCCTCGCTCCAGACGGGATAAAATTTCCGTGTTGGGAGAGGAGAGGTTGATATTGACAAAGTCCAGTTTCTCTCCAATTCGATTCAGGCGGTTCTTGATACTGGGGTAGCTGACCCCAAAAAGTCCTTCCATCTCTTTAATCGACCCATGGCACCGCACAAAGGCGGCGATAAAGACTTGATCTTCCATAGTTAATTTTGCCAAAGGCGGAAGTTCAAAGCTCCCTTCAATGGTAATATCTTTACTGATTAATCTGATTTTTTCAATTATCAGCGGTTCACCACCGCTCAATTTGGTCAATTCTTGCCAATCTTTATTCATCATTCAATTCCTCCAAATAATGACGTTATTAATATATATAACGTAATATACTTAATATAGTCAATATAAATATTGATAATATTAATATATTATGCAAATAAAATCGATTTATCGGGAAATATGATAATAGTATATGTTTCAATGATTTATGAAAATGAGACCGCTTTATAAGTCCTTTAGTGGTTACCCAAAGGTTACCAAAAAGGTTCCGCCAACGGCCAGTATGATACCGATTATTCTTCGAAGATTGATTGGTTCACGGAGCAGAAAGGCGGCAAAAAGGAATATGAAGACATTGCTGGTTTGGGTGATAGCCGAGGTGATGGAGGCCTTAGTCAGTTGCATGGCCATTAGCCAGAGAATCATTGATAGATAGGCACCCGCGAAGGAACCGCCGATTGTATAAAACCAGCCGCCCCGCGATATCCTTGGAGCAAGGATTTTCCGTCGCTCCGGATAAAATATCAGAATTATTCCAAGGGTTATAATGCCGCCGAGAAGACGGGTTGCGGTGGCCCATAGAAGAGGAGAATGCTCTAAAGGTCTTTTGGCAAGAGTAATACTGATGGCGCCGACAATCATTCCCATCACTCCCCAGAAGATTCCCCACCAAAGATTGCGACGGCTAATAGATTTCTTGTCGCCGGCTCCACCGATGGTTGCTATCGGGACAGCGGCAACAATCATAATAATGCCAATTACCTGTATAAAGGAAAGGGTTTCTCCCAGGTAGGAAATTGAGAGAGTGATAATAATTGGAATGTAAAGGCAACCGATGATGGCATAGAGACCGGCGCCGATAAGATTAAGGCATTTGAAGAAAAAAGTATCGCCCAATCCGATGCCAAGAGCGCCGCTTAGCAAAAATATAAGATAATTGCCGGCCGGCTCTTTAGGCAAAAGAGTTTCCCCAAAAATCCAGAGGGTCGGTAACAGCAGCAAAAGGGCGATAATGTCTTTAAAGAGATTAAGGGAGATCGGGTGCATCTGCTCGCCGCTTTTTTTGAAAAGAATGACGGCCATCGACCAGATTAAAGAGGCCCCGATAGCAGCCATCTCTCCAAGATGCGGGATAGAATTATTCATCTCTGTTGTTTAGTCCTATGATTGGTCTTTTAGGCGGGGAAAATACTCGATAATGGAGTTGAATTCAAGTAAGAAATGGAAATTGTGCGCTATTTATAATGGCTGCCGTTTAGAGAAATGGGTTACCGGATTCCTTCTGCGTGAGGGAAAGGGTTTTCGTAGGGGCTTGATTCATCAAGCCCTTTTTTAAAATTGACAGAAGTGGGTTTGATAAATCAAACCCCTACGGCAATGGATAGCGGGCCATCAATTCGACCGGTAGCCGGCTCATCGGGTGGGTTGTCCGTTACCGGGTCGACACGCAGGTCGACCCCTACGAGAAATCTCACGCAAGAACCGACACAACCATGCAGCTGCGTAGGTCGGATTCCGAAATTCCGATTCCTATCGGAATAAGAAACC
>JAPLUS010000387.1 GCA_026397495.1 Candidatus Zixiibacteriota bacterium
ACTTCCAACAAACCCATACCTTTATTATTGGCAAAGACTTTAAGGCGCATATTTTCCCTTTCTGGTTAGACTGCATATAAGCATAAATGGTACCGCCGCCGCAAAATCCTGTTTCATTTGTTTCAAATTTGTAACCTGTTAAATCTTATACCATAACTTACCAATATAAGCGTCCGGCTCGATCCTATTAGGCCATCCTTATTCAGTTTTTTCCATACGGCATGGTCAGAAAGCCAATATACCCATTAAGAGCAGAGCCGGGGAATTCTCGGTCAATCGTGTCCGAAAGCGCCGCCCTGACGCCAGGCTATGGCGTAAGTGCTCGTCCATTCAGGGTCGTCGCCGACACCCGGTTGCTGCATTAAATATCTGTCAAAGTATAATCCGGTCTTATTTTCTATTCGTGTTCGTTTGACCTCCAGCGCACCCCAGATCAGACCCTCATAACTGCGTGTGGTGAATTCGGTATGATTGCCCCGAAAAATACCGTTGAACGCGGCGTGATCGCCCTCCGTAATCGTGAAACGGTTTCCCTTGGAAAAAATACGGCAATTGGACGTGTATGCCCCGCGATTGTTGAACTCAGCGCGCTTTCCACTCATGGTAATATCGCCCCCCACGTAAATATTGGCGGCGTTGCCAGCAGCAGGATCGTTGGAAGTTTGAATAGCCCCCCCATCTCCGATCGTAATGCTGGAAAAGTAATAGTGTCCGCCACTAATTTTCACACGATCACCTGCCTTGACCACCAAGGATTTATTTGTTGGATTGTATCCGGCGTAAGGTTTCCCGTCGCTCCCTATTACGCCAGTGAGATTATCATTTTTCATCTGGGCCTGTGTGAAATATATGTCGGGAAGTGTATCCAGCGCCCGTTTTTGCATGGTTGAAGTGGTATCACCGTCAAAAAGATAACCTGGTGGACATATCAGCCCTCCCTTAATGGAGGTTTCGACGTCACCACGTATGTAGGGGCTGCCGCTACAGCAGCCGCTTAGATCAATGCGACCGTTGGAACGTATATTTCCGTCTTGCAGCTTTAGGTACCAGAGCTGGAAGGAATCAGGATGGCTAGTGTATGACATAGTACCAAGGGTGCAGATCGGCTTTTTGTCGGCGGGCAGCGGCACTAGTAATCCCGAGTCACTCCAGATAACCTGCTGATATGTATAATGATGATTGACCGCCAGCGCCTTTACCTGAGCCTTGGCATTCTGCACTACTCCGGTGGAAACAATCAGGAGGAGGGTATCATCACTCAGAATAGTGCTATCTCCCGTCCGCCAGAGGGAGTCAGAATTGTCTTTGTTGAATATTTCAATACTATAGGTTCCGTTGCCGATAGTTCCGCTTAGCTCCGGGCGGTAGCCGGTATTATAGGACTTATTAGCCCTGATTTTGGCAATGGCCATAGCGGCGCCGGCATCCGCTACATAAAGGGCGGCTTCATTATGGAGCTGATTATAAGCGAGATTGACGTCAGTCGTGGAATTCTCGATTGATAATATCCCTACCATAGTCAGCATTGCCATCAGACAAAGGACAATGATTAGTAGACTGCCCTTGTTGTCGCTTGCTATCTTTCTCATACTTGTTCTCCTTATTACTCCCGATCAGACCGGGGATACTATTATTTGCCAGGAGGGGTTGATGTCGTGGATTGACCCTTACCTCTCAGTGCTTGGTTTCTCACAAAGACCATTTCCTCTGCCATATATGTCCGGTATCCGTAATTGGTGGTGTAGGTCGGATCGGGCCGCGAAGCCATAACCATGAGAATGATCGAAACTTTAGAGGAATCCAAAACACTCCCATTCTGTTTTACTTGAAACTGCAAGCTTTGAATATGATCGGCAAAAATTGATGCTGAGTCGCTATTATGCTTTTTCATTAATTTCATGGGCCATTTTGTTGGATCCGGTATGGAACGCTCGAGGGTTTCGTATTCACTTTCCCCAATCTTGTAGCTTTGCAGGAAGTACTGGATTGTGTCCCGTGGAGGCTTGCCATTGTAATAGGTAGTTAGGATTTCGTAGGTGCTGCGGTCCCCGCACTTACCCAGGTTATAGAGCACTGGAGTTCTATAGCCCGCCGTTTGCAGACTGCGGCTGAGTTCCTGGATACAGGCGCGGGAATTCTGCTGTGTATCCGATACCGCTTCCTGCACCAAAGCCTGATTGTGCATCACGACATAAAATTTGAATCCTGTAGTCGCAATTACTCCGGCTATAAGACCAGCAATCAGCAGCTCCAGAAGGGAATATCCATTGGCTTTTCTCAGTGTCTTCATTCTTTATGGCTCCTGTTTGGGTGCTTCATGGGAGGATCAGGGTGCTAAACGAAGTTGACTGGTTGATATTCTGATGATCAACCCAGGTTGCTGTCACCTCAATCCTATATATATCTTCGGGAAGAGTACTGTCGCAGATTATATTCTGCACTGTTGTCATCAGACAGTACTTGGAATTCATAGCCACAACATATTCAGGGCTCTGCGTTATACAGGCCATGTTACCAAGGAGTACTGCATTCCCCTCATAAGAGTTGATTTTCTGTTTTATCAGGAGAGTGACTGCCGAACGATCCCTGGAGCTGACATTTCCTTCGATCGATACTACCACCATCGGCGCTAACCCTAAAACACCAATGGCGAGAATAATCATGCTAATCATGACTTCCAACAAACCCATACCTTTATTATTAGCAAAGACTTTAAGGCGCATATTATTCCCTTTGTTTAGACTGCATATAAGCATAAATGGTACCGCCGTCGTAGAGGCCTGTTTCATTTGTTTCAAATTTGTAACCTGTTGAAATCTTATACCATAACTTACTAATATGAGCATCTGACTCGATCCTATTAGGTCATACTCATTCAGTTTTTCCGATACTGTATGGTCAAAAAACCATAGAAACAGATGATTTCTAATCTAGTAATCCCTTCCAATGGCCTTGTCTTTCTTATAATCGACCTGAAATTGCAAAATTTGAGCCCTCTTGATCGGTCAATATTAGATATTCTGTATAGTTTCCAAACAGACTGTTGATAATAAGATTTTATCAGGTGCTATATATAATTGGGGAGAGCAAATAATTGAAATTATATGGCGAGTATCGGAATCATCTTCATAGGGTATCTATTACTTATCCGGGGTATTTGACGTAGAAGTATTATCTCAAGTTGCGCGACCGCAATCACTTGCCCGTATTCCATAAGTCTGGTTTGCCGGCCGTCTTAAATTATTCTGCGAGAGCTTGCCAAATTATTTTTGTTCTCTTATATTAAAAATAAATTTTAGAAACAGTATCACCCAAAATTCCTGTTTTGGTAGACACTATAGGATAGGTAGAATTCAAATGCAGAAATACCAAATGTGGCCATATATAGCGTTAATTTTATGTTCACTTATTCCCTGTCAGATCCTTGTTGCCCGATCGCTTCAGCCCATTGAAAACGGTGCGTTGTCCGTTGGTAAGATCTCATCGGATGTGCCATTTGTCTCTGTTGGTGTCCATAATATAGGTAAAATTGCTCTAACAGTTTCTAATCAGGGGCATTTTGGCACCGGGTTTATTACGGGGGTAGCGGACCCATTAACTGGCGGTCCTGCCCCATCCTGCATTTATCCTTATCCGGGCCATCTAAATTATCTTTTTTCGGGGGCTTTTTGGATTGGGGCTGTAGTAGGTAGAGATACTTTGGTGTCGGTTGGCGCTGACGGGTGGAGTTATACTAAGGAGCTCTGGCCAGATGCTTTACCAAGAGGGAGAATAATTCATCGTTCCACATCAAATTCTGGTGATACCGATGCTGTTTCGCAGCAGGACTATATTGCCATATATGCCGATACATTAACAAACACGAGTAACGTTGAACCTGATGGTTTTGACAATCGTCCTCATATTCCCCTTGGTATTGAAATTACTCAGCGCAGTTTTGCCTGGAGCTATACCTATGCCGAAGATTTCGTACTCTTTGATTACTCCATAAAATATATCGGGGAAAAGAAACTGAATAAAGTCTATATGGGGTTCTATGTTGATGCTGATGTGACGTCTGCTCCTGGGGGTGCTGAGGGCTATGCGGACGATATCTCGGGTTTCAAACAGTCCATACCCTCGCCTCAAGGATGCAATTTTATTGATACGGTTAATATTGCCTGGGTTGCAGATAATGACGGAAAGCAGACAACCTCAGATCCCTGCCCATTTACTGAATCAGGCTCTCTTACTTCGATCACGGGAATACATGTAATCAGGACTCCCTCTGATTCGTTGAAGTATTCTTTTAACTGGTGGATTTCCAATGGTAGTGCAAGTGAAGATTTTGGCCCACGAAAGAAAGCGACCGCCGAGGATCCCTTTCGGGATTTTGGCGGTTTTCTGGGCACTCCCGAGGGCGACCGAAATAAATACTATATGATGAGGCATGAAGAATTTGATTATGATCAGCTTTTTACTGCTGTCTATGCGGTTGACAATGGTCAAGATGGTTGGCTTGGAGGCCTATCTTCTGGGTCGGCTGCGGATTTTGCCGATGGCTATGATACCCGTTATTTGCTGTCTTTTGGGCCTTTTGATATGAAACCCGGGGAGGTATTGCCGATCAGTTTCGCCTATGTGGCCGGGGAGCATTTTCATACTCGATGTGGTAATATGAGCTCGCTTTTTGATGCTAAAAATCCTTGGGACTATTATAATCATCTGAGTTTTCAGGACTTGGGTTTAAACGCCACCTGGGCTTCTTGGATATACGACAATCCCGGTTATTGCACTGATACCTCTGACACGACCACGAGGGATTGCGGCAAATACCGGATATGCGTTTTGGAATCGACGCTTGTTATTGATACGACTACTGATTCTACTTGTCTCAATCCCAATGATACCTGTATTGACACTTCGGTAGTTTACAAAAGGGCCGACACGATTTGGTATCAGGGGGATGGTATTCCTGATTTTCGGGGAGCGGCGCCGCCTCCGGCGCCCAAACTGCGGGTAACGCCGAGGGTTAACAAGTATAATCAAGGGGAGTTGGAGATAAGGTGGAACGGGCTTAAGTCAGAGACGAAGAAGGATGTTTTCAGTCGTGTGCAGGATTTTGAGGGGTATCGGGTTTATCAATCGTTGACACCGAAGGCGGCCGATTTTGTGATTTTGTCTTCGTTCGACAAGGACGATTATAATAAGTATATCTGGAATTCTTCCCGCAGCGCTTATGAATTATTGGATATTCCGTATACTTTGGCCTCCCTGAAGACGCTGTATGGGACTAATTTTAGTCCTTTAGGTTATCCTCGGGATAATCCTTTTTACTGGCGTGATTCGCTTTTTTACTTTATGGCTCAGGACTGGAATCAATCAGATCTTGGGGATACCAATTTGATTCACAAGGTTTATCCGGATGCGCCGCGACCGCCGACTATTTGGAATTGGAATCTGGATTCGGCGCGTGCTCATCCGGAAGATTCGGCATTGACGCCGGATGGCAAATATTTCAGGTATTTTGAATATCGTTACAATATTAAGCATTTATTGCCGTCGCAGATCTATTATGTTTCGGTAACGGCTTTTGATTATGGTGATCCGAAGACTGGTTTGCCGGCGTTGGAGAGCTCTCCGAGCTTAAACAAGGTAGCCGAGTATCCGCAGAATCAAACGGGTTTGGTGGAATCGGGAAGATTGAAGGTGATCGTTTATCCCAATCCTTACCGGAATGACCGCAATTATGGCAATCAGGAAGGCGGTAATTTTGAGGGTCGCAATCAGGCTGATGCGGGTGCTGACCGTTCTCACCGGATACATTTTGCCAACTTGCCTCATAAGTGCAAGATTAAGATTTTCTCGCTTGACGGTGACTTGATTCGTGAACTGGATCATAATATGACGAAGGATTCGCCGGGCAGTATGCATCACCAATGGGATATGATTACCCGCAATACACAGCTGGTTGTTTCGGGAATTTACTACTACACCGTTGAATCTGAATACGGCAACCAGATCGGCAAACTGGTCATTATTATGTAGAATAATGATATAATCTATTGGGGGTCGCACAATAATTTAAAATGTGACCCCTTTATCAAAGAGCCACAACTTTGAATGAGAATTATAGTTTCCCTATTGGGATTAATATTATTAATATTCCCGTCCGCTTTGGCTTTCATATCACCGAAAGATGATTTATCCAGACCGGCTCAAAATAGCTCCCCTAAAGTAATGTTAGCGGGTGATCAGCCCATTGCTGAGATTGCCGTTCACAAGATCGGGAATACCTGGCTTACTATTACTAATATTGGACAATTCGGCCTGGGTTATTTAGGGGCGGCTATTGACCCAATATCCGGTTTAGCCGCGCCTTCCTGTATTTTCCCCGCAGGCTCCAATATCAATTATCTTTATGTGGCTGGATTTTGGATTGGCGCCATAGTCGGTAGAGATACTCTGGTATCCATTGGTGTTGATGATTATTATAATGTTGTGGAGTTTTGGCCTAGCCCGAAACCTGAAGGCAATATCGAGATGAAGTCCATTCAATCCTCTAACCAATTTTATGATGAAACCGCCATCTCCGAGCAGGACATAATAGCGGTCTATACGGATACGGTGACTGATTCGCGTCGCGTAGCTACTGATCCCACTGATGGCCGCGGTCATATACCGCTTAATATCGAGATAACACAGAGGAGTTTTGCCTGGAGTTATGAATACGCTCAGGATTTTATTCTTTTTGATTACTCTGTAAAAAACATTGGGAATAAAAAACTCCGGCAAGTTTATATGGCCATCTACGTTGATGGTGATGTACATCATACATCCCTTTCGGGGGCAGACGCGTATATGGAGGATATGTGTGGCTTTCTGAGAACTTTTCCGGCTGAGGTGGGATGCGGATTTGTTGACACCATAAATCTGGCCTATATAATGGACAATGACGGCGACCCCGAAAACACAACCAGTTTCGGCCAAAAGGCGGCTCGCGGAGTGGCCGGTATCAGAGTCGTGCGAACCCCTTCTGATTCCCTATCATATTCCTTCAATTGGTGGGTAACCGATTATGATCCATCCCATGATTTTGGGCCGCGTCAGCTTGGAACCATTACCGACCCCTTTCGCGAACTAAGCGGCGTCCTTGGGACGCCGCCTGGGGATCGAAACAAATACTATATAATGCGTCATAGGGAATTCGATTATGATCAAATGTTTACCGCTGTGAACCAGACTGCGGCAGGTTGGCTTCCCCCGCCAAACAATGGCGTTGATATCGCTAACGGATTTGACACACGCTACCTGTTATCATTTGGCCCATTCGATATATCCCCCGGCGAGGTTTTGCCTATCACATTTGCTTTTGTATGCGCTGATAGTGTTCATACCCATCCGGGAGATTTTAATAATTATTATAACGCTACTAATCCGACCATTTTCTATAACACTCTGAATTTTTCGGCGCCGGCACGAAATTCTATGTGGGCCTCATGGGTATATGATAATCCTGGATATTGCAGCGATACCAGCAATCCTACTGATTTATGTTACCGGGGGAAATATCGGGTTTGTGTCTATGACTCAACTTTAAAAATAGACACTTCCGGTCAGCCTCCGGTGATTGAGACAACTACTGTCTATAATAAGGCTGACACAACCTAGTACGACGGAGATGGGATACCGGATTTTCGGGGAGCGTCACCGCCTCCGGCGCCGGTATTGCGTATCTTTCCTCGTGTTAATTCTCACAATGTCGGTGAATTGATAATTCGCTGGAACGGCCTCAAGACGGAAATGACCAAAGATGTATTCAGTAATAAACTCGATTTTGAAGGGTATCGAGTATATCAATCATTGTCTCCAAGGGTAAATGATTTTGTGTTTGTCTCATCTTATGATAAGGAAGATTACAATCGTTTTGTGTGGAAAAATAGTCAGAATCGGTGGGTACTCCCTACTCCCCCGTTTACAATTGACTCTCTAAAATATATGTATGGCGAAAACTTTCAACCTTTAGCGCATGGCATCGATAATCCATTTATTGTCAATGTTCCCGGCGGAAACGATACTCTTTATTATTTTTCCCGTCAGGACTGGAATGCCTCAAATTTACTCGACACCATGAAAATTCACAAACCTTTTCCAAATGAGCCATTTCCGCTGACTCTTAACCCCGATTCTGCCGCCCAAAAATATCCCAATGAATTGACTCCTGATGGACAGTTTAAATATTTCGAATACCAATATACCATGCGAAATCTTCTCCCATCACAGCCATATTATATTTCAGTCACCGCTTTTGATTATGGTTCTCCCGGACATAACTTGGGCGCTTTAGAAACCAAACCGACTAATAATATGGTCGCGGAATATCCCCAAAATCCGACTGGAATAGTGGAGAAATCACAATTAAGAGTTATGGTCTACCCTAATCCCTACCGGAATGACCAAAATTATCGTAGCATAGAGGGTGGCGGCTTCGAAAACCGTAATCAGATTGATATGGGCCTTGACCGTTCCCATCGGATACATTTTACCAATCTGCCCCATAAGTGCAAAATTAAGATTTTTACGCTTGACGGTGATTTGGTTCGCGAGCTGGATCATGATGAGGTGAAAGATTCGCCGGGCAGTATGCATCATGAATGGAATATGATTACCCGCAATACGCAACTGGTTGTTTCCGGAATTTACTACTATACCGTTGAATCTGAATATGGCAACCAGATCGGCAAACTGGTAATCATTATGTGATGTTATTGATGATAAGAAATATATATTATCTATTAATTTTCTTCTTAATGGTTTCAGCAAGCTACGGACGGCCACCCTATTATGAAAGTATAGACCTCACACCTATTAAATCCGACACTGTCCCCTATAAGATGGTTGTCGTTCACAATGTAGGCAAAATGGCGTTGACTATTACCAATTATGGCATTATTGGTCGGCAGTCCGATTTGCCTGTTACCGATCCTCTGACCGGACAGTTATTGCCATCGCTTAGCTACCCGCCGGGAATGGGATTAAATTACTTATATGAAGCCGGTTTATGGGTGGGAGCAATTGTCGGTCGCGATGCTTTAGTTTCCACCGCTTGTGGGGCGGATTATGGCGTCCATGAATTCTGGCCTGACAGTTTTCCAGGGGGGCAAATTCAATATCGAAGCAATAACAACCCCGAGTTGCCCGAATATGAAGGGGCAATATCTCAGCAAGATTATATTGCTGTTTATTATGATACTTTAACAGATCCTAATCGCACCGGTTACGACTATTACTCCCGACATTTTCATAGACCCTTGGGTATAAAAATTATCCAAAAAAGCTATGCTTGGGGATATGATTATGCTGATGACTTTGTTCTTTTTGATTTGGAGATTATCAATATAGGAATTAATGATTTAAAACAGATGTATGTTGGATTATATATCGATAATGATATTGGCAAAGACTACAAATTTAATAATGGTGATGATATCTGTGGTTTCAGGAGAGCCGTTCCTTCACGATATATCGCCCGGTTGGTGGATACTATCAATATCGTCTGGGCGGCCGATAATGATGGCGATTATAATCCAATCTCTGGTGCCTTTATGGGCCTATATTCTCCAACCTCAGCCGTGGCCACCAGAATTCTTAGAACCCCCTTGGAGTATCTCCACTTTAATTTTAATTGGTGGATCAGCAGTAATGATCCCAAGAATGACTGGGGTCCGCGCCGAGCCGGAACGCCTAGCAATCCATTCCGTTCATTTAATGGATATCTTGGAACTCCCGTCGGGGATGCCAATAAGTATTACATAATGAGTCATGAGGAATTCGACTATGACCAGAGGGAGACATATATTGACCACAGCGCCTCAGGATGGTTACCTCCCCCTGCCAATGCCGATCAGATTACAGATGGCGCTGATATTCGTTATCTTCTATCA
>JAPLUS010000151.1 GCA_026397495.1 Candidatus Zixiibacteriota bacterium
CTGGCCCGGAAATGTCCGCCAACTGGAGAATCTGATAAAACAGGTAGTGGTCCGAGGTGATGAGAATATTGTTGGTGAATTGATATCGGGCGGCCAAGTCCCTTTTGTGGGGGAATTTCATCAGAATGGAGAAACCACTAATGAGGCTGACAGGGCTGAGTATAAGGAAAGCAATGCCTATTCCTTGAAAAGAAGAGTTGGCTCCGCTATCGCTATGGAAGAAAAAAAGCTAATCAGTGAAGTTCTAAATAAAACCAATTGGAATCGGCGAAAAGCCGCCGATCTCCTGGAAATAAGCTATCGATCGCTGCTTTATAAGATTAAGGAATATAATCTTAATTCCGTCAAGTAATTACTCATTGCAATATGCTATTTATTTTACATCTTTGATAAAATATTACAATATTTAGGCAAATTATTGCATATTAATCGTTTGTGGAAAATATATTGAAATTTTTGGCCTATTTGACCCGCACGAAATTCCGTTACTATGCAAAAGATTACAGACTGCTAAATCACTTCAGCAGCAATTTCATTTGCTTCTTTCGATTTTTTTAAAATCACAACGCATTAATGGAACAATTATTGCTGTTTTAGTAAGGTCAACTGGTTATTTGATTCGCGGAAGGCGTCTTTGACATCAACGGGTATGGAAGATAAAAAAAGTAGTGATATTGATTTATCCGATTTTGCCTCGAGAATTGATTTCGAGCTAAAACGTGCCGAAAGATATCGTATTTTTGTTTCTCTCGTGATCTTAAATGTCAATCCGGCTCTGGAGATGACGGGTGACGGGAAAGACGCTGACAAAGTCAAGAGCGATATCCTCAAAGCCCTTGGTGATATTATTAAGAAATCAATCCGAGAAATTGATGCCGTTTCTCATTCTACCAGCCGAAATAAATTGGGTCTTCTTTTTCCGGAAACCTCCCGACAGGGAGCGGAGGCAGCGGCTCGCAGGTTGACTGACACTCTAAATCAATTTTGCGCTGATTATTTTAGAAAACCGGCAGAATATTTGATCCCGGTTGAAATATCCTCTTTCCCTGATGCCGCCGGGGCTCGTTCTATAAATAGTTATTTGGATGAATTTTCTAAAGAAAAATAGAATCTCCTAAAATGCTAAAAGGCCGCCGTAATAAAGCGGCCTTTTTATTTTATATATAGGGAGGAAACAGAGGACTTTTGGTGGAGGTCAATTCTTTCTATCACCAACCCATTAATTGCTCAAGATTGTTGTTTAACTTCCCCACCCGTTCTTCGAAATCAATTCTTCTGGCTTTCTCTTTCTCGATAATATCAGAGGGTGCGTTCTTAAGAAAATCGGCATTAGCCAATTTCTTGGAAAGTTTTTCCAATTGGTCTTTTAAACCGGCCAGTTCCTTTTCAAGCCGAACCTTTTCCGTCTCGATATTTATCAGACCTTCCAGTGGAATAAATATCTCGGCCCCGGAAATAACCATCGCGGCCGATAATCCCGGTCTCTTTATTTTTTCGCCGATTATCAGCTTATCTATTTTAGCTAAGCTTCTAAAATAATCCTGATACTCATCGAGGAGTTTGGCCATTTGTTTATCTTTTATTCGGATATGAAGATCCGCCTTTTTACCCGGGGGGATATTCATTTCAGCCCTTACCGATCGAACAGCGTTGACGACGGTCTGGATTGACTCTAATGATGCTTCCAGTTTGTCATCTTTAAGCTTCGGATTCTCCTGCGGCCAGGGGCCGAAAGTCAGAGTTGCTTTCCGCTCCGGAAGTATATCCCGCAAATTCCCATTTATTTCCTCGGTTACAAAGGGGATAAAGGGATGCAGAAGTCGGAGGATATTATCGAGGATATAAATGGCTACCTTAAGAGAAGTGTCACGCATAGCATCGCCGGGTCGATCCGGCTTAATCAGTTCAATATACCAGGAACAGAAATCATTCCAGGTGAAACTATATAGGCTTTTAGCCGCCGCGCAGAGCTTAAATTCCGCAAGACTGCTATTGACAGTTTCAATGGTCCGCTCCAGTCGGCTTAGAATCCAATGGTCAATCAATGTCAGATCCTCTTCCGGAAGGGAATTGACTTCAAATCTTTTATCGCCGACCCGCATCATTACAAATCGGGAAACTTGATAAAGCTTATTAACGAAATTCCGTCCCACCTCAAAAGTGTTCTTTGAAATACATGGGTCCTGCCCGTCGGGCGTAGCCAGGACCAATGAAATTCGCAGAGCATCGGCGCCGTATTTATCAATAATTTCCAGCGGATCTACCCCGTTCCCCAGGGACTTGGACATCTTGATCCCATTGGTGTCGCGGACTGTCCCGTGGATATAAACATCATTAAACGGCAGTTTCCCCGCAAATTCATACCCGGCCATGACCATCCGCGCTACCCAGAGGAAAATTATTTCCGAGGCGGTAACCACCACCCGCGTGGGATAGAAATAATCGAGCAACGGGTCCTTTTCGGGCCAGCCGAAAGTGGAGAAAGGCCAGAGCCATGAGGAGAACCATGTATCACGCACATCCTCGTCCT
>JAPLUS010000240.1 GCA_026397495.1 Candidatus Zixiibacteriota bacterium
TGAAAAAAGTGAAAAATATATTTGACTTGATTGATAGTCTGAAAAGCGATGGTTCCGATTTCGGGAAATTGGTCCTTCGCCATAGTTTTCCCGGAATAATCTCCGACCCGATCTCGAATATTAGAGCCATGGCGCCGGAAAACATCGAGAAGATTGCGGCCGCCATGATGCATGTGGTGAAAAAATGAAATATCTGCTAATAAAAAGGTCTGAGGAGTCTGATAGTGTTTGGTACAGCATCTATTTGATGCTGTTTCCGGTGACCTATCTTTTCATAATGACAGACTATTCGGTGGCAAAATTCAGCGCAATAATTCTATTAGTATGGTCATACTATCTCATATTTCTTAAGGGCAATAAGGAGCCTATTATCTATCTGATGCTATTTTCGAGATGTATAAATGGATTTATTGCACCTCATAATATGACGGTATACACAATAATGAATTTGCTGACAACTTATTTGCCGATATGCATATTCTTGTCGTGGCGCATTCTCTTTACCACGGTAGACGATGTTAAGACAAGATTGCTAGGGCGTTATAAATTCACCTTACTATATTGCGTGGCGCTTGTCGCGTTTACGTTCGTGGACCTTAAGCTGGCGTCCTACGCCGTCACCACGCGAATTCTACCAATGCTTCTGTTCATATTGGCCTGTTTGGTCCTGCGGCAAGATATAGATAGTAACCGATTGCGGTCGTTCTTTCGCTGGACTTTTATTGGCATGCTTGTCGCTTATTTTCTGCCAAACCATGCAGATGTTGCCAGAGAGTTGTTACAAGACGGAGTCGTGTTTAAAAAGCCAGTTGTTGCAAACCAATATTTTATACTGCTCGAGTATTTCCGCAATATAGGAATATTTTGGGATAGCAGAATAGTCGGTATCTTCAGCTATCTTTACCTTTTTCTTGCTTTATACAATGGCGGCAAATACAAATTCGTAGATATCATCTTGGCCACATCAGTTTTACTGACATCGATGTCGAGGGGTGGCATCATAGTTGGTCTGCTGTTGTTGCTTATTTATGGCGTCGGTACGGCGAAAATGTCATTTGCCAAACGAATGCTGAGGTTCAGTGCTGTTTCGATTATGGCTACCATAATCTCCATAACTTTTTATAAATCCCCATTAGGTGAATATATCGAATCTTTTTCAGTAATTTCCGAAAACAGTGCCATGATGCAGCGGGAAGGTTTCAGCCAGTATGCTCTGGCGGCATTTTGGGCGAATCCATTAGGTAATGGTCAGGGATATCTCAAATCACCGATAAAAGAACGAAGCGTAAATGTGGGTGATGTCACATATGATAAAGTTTCAGATGCATTTTATGCCATTTTATTGGGTGAAATGGGTTTCATCGGGTTTGGTCTCTTCATTCTATCAATTTTAGAGATACTATTTCACCGTAATCCGTACTCACTGGTGCTTCTCATTGGATTTATGTTGCAGTTGATCGGGACCGACGTGCCGGATATGGGAATGTACTATTTTGTATTTTTAATAATATTGTCACGAATTGCCGAAAAACAAATCAAATCAGTTGTTTCAGAACGGATGCCTTCCGTAATGAAACTGGCTGCGGCAAGCAGTTGAATGACCATATGTAGGTGGAATGGAAGCTAGATGCGAATCGGTGTCGACGGTCATGTCCTAAACGGTAAATTTCAGGGAAGCCGCACTTATTTGGCCGAACTCTATGGGGCTCTATTAAAAGAAAACCCGGAGCTTGAACTGCACTTCTTTGGTCATTGGGATAAAGAGAAACCATTTGGAAAAGGGGTTCAGTATGTTGAATATCTTTCTTCGTCTCGCTGGAAACGTCTGACTTACCAGACTTCGCCTCTGATTAAGAAGTATAACATTGAGCTTTTCCACAGCACCTATATTGCCCCGCTTAGCCTGCCCTGTGCATCGCTTTTGACCTTACATGACATTCTTTTCGAAACCGATCCGCAATATTTTGATCGGGGTCTGATTTCCAGAAATAAAATTCTTGTCCGGCGTTCGGCCCGAAAAGCTTTGGAGATTCATACCATATCCGAATATACCCGCCGAAACCTTGTCGAACGGTATAACCTTCCTGAAGAAAAAGTGAC
>JAPLUS010000032.1 GCA_026397495.1 Candidatus Zixiibacteriota bacterium
CCTGAATTAATTGTGACACCTTACTTCTCCCGACTCTCCAATTGGTTAAAACTCTTGGGTTTACGCTTATTATATTTTCGGCAGATTATGATATTTTATTAGTGCTTACTTTTTTTAAGTGAAGGAATCCTTTATAATGGAGCAATTTTGGGTGCGATATCCCGGAGACGGCGAGGATAACCAATTGCTAACCATTTCTCTTTCAAAATATTAGGAGAAAATATGCCGGTATCGGGATTAGAGCTATTATATATGTTGTGGGATGATTGGAGGGCACATATGCTGTCCAAGACTCATGGCGGTATCATAGCCAAGATCAGAGACAAAATAGTCAACCAATCGAGTGGGGATGATTTCGAAGCACCGATTAATAGGCTCTATTCTGCGAATCTTTTTTCCTGTCCATACCGCAATGTTATTATATTCTCCCCGAAAATTCTGAAGATGATTGTCGGAAATAATTTTCGTGGATTCAAATAGAACCAGCGTTTTTACTCCCTCCGCTGCAGCCTGCTTTAATAAGGCGGCTGAGCCAATTTTATTGATAAAAGCATTCTTGCCCACCATATCGGCGCCAATAATAAGACAATCGGTTTCTCTCATTAATTCGAAAAATAACATATCAACCGAGTATTTTACATTTATTCCGGTTTTGGCCAAAAACTGAGCCATGAGTTTGCCTTCGCCTGCCGGCCGTGCTTCCGAAACATAGACGGACCTAATCGACTTTTTATAATGACTGAGCACCTTCTTTATTAATCCCGAATTGCTGTAGGTCGCTATCGTAACTTTGCGCCGAAACAGCCGGCCGCAATTTTTGATTACCTGCCCATCTAAATTTTTGAGATATTGGAGATAATGGCCAATCTCACGGCCGATGTTTGAGGGTATATAATAGTAATTATTTATAATATCTTCCGTTCTTGTTATTCCATTGATGACAGCCGCCATGGGGGCGAATTTCTGAGACAAGACAACATTAAGGTCCCTTACATGAGATATTGCTCCCTTATCAAATTTATTTTGCTTCAAATAGGAAAGAGTATATTGGATAATCAACTCGGCCAGTTCCGATGAGCCCGAACTATTGTCAGAGAGAAGCCTTTTCTCTACCTGATTTAGTTTCATTTTGCTATTTTCTTATAGTTTTTAAAATGGACTTTAGCTACCTTGGAGAGAGCATCCATTCCATATTTCCGCACAAAGATGGCAGCCGCCTTATCAACCAAATCCCCGGCCCCTTTAGGAAGAACCATAGCATAGAGCGCCGACAGTTTCTCCATCTGTCTGAGAAAGGCGGCACGGGCCAAAATTGATGCGGCGGCCACTTGAGTGATTGATTCAGCGCGGACATGCCCCCAAGCCAAAAGCTTATTAAGATTATTGATTTGATTATAGAGCTGATTATATTTTTCCGGTCCAATCGAAACGACCGAATGAATAAAATTGGCGGAAATCCAACCGCTTAATTCTATAATTTTATTATCAGCAATTTTTTTTGAATCTCTGACCCCGGCCCTGGTCAATTTCTCACCGCCGCTCTTGTCGGCCAGGACTCCCGCAATAACCAGCGGCCCAAAGAAGTCCCCCTTTCCCGACTCGTCTATTCCGAGTATATTCTCCATAGCACTGGCTTTAATTGGCTCGTTCCAAATACTCACCGGTACGAGTATCTACCCTGACTTTATCTCCCTCTTTGACAAACAATGGTACCTTAATTTCAAGTCCGGTTTCCAACGTTGCCGGTTTCATAATATTCGAAACGGAATCTCCTTTAACAGCCGGTTCCGATTTGCTGACGACTAAAACAACAGACGCCGGCAGATCCAGGGAAAATGGTTTTCCCTGGAAAAAGAGAATATCATAATTATGATTTTCCATCAGGTATAAACGAGAATCACTCAGTTGCTCAACCGTCATACTTATCTGATCATAATTTTGAGTATCCATAAAGAAATACTCTGCTCCCTGCATATACAGGTATTGCATCAAACGGGTTTCCATATCGGGCGCTTCAAATGACCCTGTTGTCAGAAAAGATTTTTCAACCACTTGTCCGGTCATAAGATGTTTCATTTTGGCTTTAACATGGGGACGCCCCCGTCCCATTTTAACATGCATAAAATCAACAATTACATAAGGAGCCCCCTCATACATCAATTTCAACCCTTTCCTAAAGTCATTAGGAGAAATCATTACACCTCCATAAAATCGCAGGTGAAAATATAGAGTATCGGAGTGAAACTGGCAACAGATTTATAATTAAGATGCCGAAGTTTTTGCCAACTGGCGAGCTTGCCTATCTGTCTTAGAAAGTGGGAGTGTAATGGTAAAGATGGTTCCTTTTCCGGCCCGGGAACTATATTCTACACGCCCCTCATGGAGGGTTATTATCTTGCGGGCCAGTGGTAATCCCAGCCCAGACCCGGACGGGCTTCCCGAAAAGAAGGGAGTAAATATTTTATCTTTGTAGTCATCGGGAATACCGGGACCATTATCGGCGATCGAAATTTTTATAGCTTTGGCGGTATTGATTATCTTTATCTGTACCAGGCCATTACCGCCTTCGACCGCATGACAAGCATTATCCACAATATTGCCGATGGCTTGCTTTAAAAGAAGCTGGTCTCCCCAACCGATTAGGCCAGAGTCATGTTTATAATCGATCCGGAACTCTACTAAATTGTATTTCCCTCGTGTCAAAGCAACAACATTCTCAATCAACTCTTTGATATCAAATTCGGAGGCTACCAGATTCAACGGT
This sequence comes from Candidatus Zixiibacteriota bacterium, assembly GCA_026397495.1. Classification (GTDB taxonomy): domain Bacteria; phylum Zixibacteria; class MSB-5A5; order GN15; family PGXB01; genus JAPLUS01. The sequence goes on from JAPLUS010000032.1 coordinate 2,765, forward strand.
TGCGCAAAATCTAAAAAGCGGGCAACTAATTCCGATGCCTCTATGGCTTCATCGAGAAGGAGACGGATATTTTCTCTTATGGGGTTATCTTTTTCTGCCTTCTTGGAAATCATTTTCCCAAAACCAACAATGGCGGCTGTGGAATTACGGAGTTGATGCGCCAAACCGCCGGACATTTCACCCAATGAGGCCATCCGGCGGTTAAGTTCCAATTCCTGCTGAAGCTTGGACAGATCGGTTTGATCATTAAGTATCAAGGCCAGGCCAATAATATTTCCCTGACTATCAGTTAAATGCGATAGCGATACTACCATGGTTATCGGATCCTTTTGAGCTGTGGTAATTCGGATACTGCGATTATCAATTGGCGAACCGGTACTGATAAATTTTTCTACCAAACTTATTAACCCCGCGTAATCCTTGAGCAGCTCCAAATACCCCTTCCCGGCATAATCAATTGAGGGAATATTAAGTATCGTCATGGCCGCATCATTGATAGTCGATATCTCCTTTTCGTTATTGAAAGTAATGACGCCGGTGTGAATAGACTTTAAGATATAATTATTGTAGATCTCAAGACTTTCAGCTCGTCTGGTTATTAATTCATTCAGATAAACCAGTTCTTGCTCCTTTATTTTCAGGTCATCAATAATCCGCTCATATGATTGTATTAATTGCGTCATTTCATCACCGGCCGAGAGATCGAGTCGTCCGGATGCTTTTGCTTTCTCCTTAAGACGGTTGAAGGGATCCGTAACAAAGCGCATAAACCGCGAAGCAATATAGACAATTATCACCAATCCCAAGAAACCAAAGAAAATAAGAGTACGGCCTGCGTTTTCAACGGAACTTAAGAGGGCGCTATTTTTGGCAATGATAATAATATATTTGGAACCGGCATACTCGGTTGGAAAGAGTAATGTACTTCCGGCGTTGCCTTTTTTATGGCGATAAATGGTCCGCGTCTGCAATATGGGCAATAAGTCTCGTGTGGTTAGGGTAGAATCTATACTTTGCAGTTCGGGATCAAGATCATCTCCTCGCTGTATAGCTATCACCCGATTGGAATGTAAGGGCACAATGGAAAGAGATTCCAGAGTATAATCATATTTTATATGATCGATAAGGCTATCGCTGAATTCCGCCCCGCCAAATCTGAACATGGCATTGGCCGTTACTACCGCCGCTTCGGAAAGCTCATCTTCAATCTGGTCATGGAGAGATTGTTCGATTCGGAAAAGAGCATAATGTGAAGCAAAATTCAGTATGACCAGCACCAATATTATCAGCGCTAAGCCAAGTCCAATTTCAAAGCGAAATGCGGTCGATTTTGTATTCATATCTTATCATAGGAATTATCGACAGGAAAGGGATTTGTTTGAGAAGCCGCCTATTGGCCAATGGCCTACTGGCGAAGAAAATCCTGAAGGTAAAATTTTATGAGTTTATCGCCATAGAGCAGGGCTATCATTGCGGCGGTAGCTAAGAAAGGGCCGAACGGTATCATTCGGGTGCGTCGAAGGGTCTTCGAAAACAGCATTATGATCAGGGAAACAACCAGACCGATGACGGCGGCGAGGAAAAAAACCAAAATTATTTTCTGCCATCCCACAAATGCCCCCAGCATCGCCGCCATCTTTATATCCCCACCGCCCATGCTCTCCTTTTTAAAAAGCCAATCGCCGAAAATCGCCAGCAAATAGAGCGCCCCACCACCAACAATAAGTCCTAATATTGAGGCAACCACTCCCATCCCACCTGGACTTAAAGAGACACCTAGACCAACAATGACCGCCGGAAGCGTAAGAATATCCGGAATGATCTGAAAGTCATAATCTATAAAAAATATTGCTATCAAGACTGATGTCAGGAAACAGGCAACCCCAAAGGGCACAACCGGACCATAATAAATAAAGAGGAGAAGATACCCCAGACCATTCAGGAGTTCAATCAAAGGGTATCGCCATGATATTATTGCCTTGCAATGACGGCACTTGCCGCCCAATATCAGATAACTTATGACGGGAATATTATCATAAGATTTAATCTGTGCCTTGCAAGAGGGGCAAAAAGAACGGCTCCAGACAAATCCTATATTACGGGGAATACGGTAAATGAGAACATTGACAAAGGAACCAATGATTAGACCAATTAACGTGATGCCGATGTATAAAATAATTTCCGCCATAAAAATATTATCGGCACAAAGGATTTCTATCTGAGTTCACCCAGAAGGTTCATTAATAAAGCGGCCGCAATTGGAGCAGCGTTTTCCGTCCGTAGAACTCTTTGGCCTAAGCTTATTATATGAGCGCCATTTTCCTCGGCGATATGCAGTTCGGATTTAGTGAATCCCGCTTCCGGGCCAATAAATATGGTACAATTTCTATCATCCGTTCCAAGCTGAATTTTATTAAGATGCCGACCGCCTTCAGAGGGGTCAAAGAGAAGCATCTTTCCTAAATTATTCACAGTATTAAATACCCGATCAAAATTGGTAATCGGTTCAATATGCGGCAAGACTGAACGGCCGGCTTGCTTAATAGAGGCCAGCGCTATTTTTTGCCAGCGGCTATACCTATTCTTGCCGCTGGTTCCCTCATCGGCCTTTACCTTCGATTTCTCTGTTACCATTGGGATAAAGCGGGACACCCCCAGCTCGGTTCCTCTTTGAATGACCTCATCAAATTTGGTTCCCGTTGAAAGGCCGGCAACTAAAGTAACGAAATGGACTGGTTCTCCAAAATTGCGAATGCGGGAAAATATCCGGCAATTCACCCCTTTATCAGAAATCCTCTCAATTTCCACCTTGTATCCGTTTCCAATACCATCCACCACTAAAATGGTATCTCCTTTTCCCAGGCGAAAGACATTACGAATATGATGAGCCTCCTCGCCCGATATTATAAGCTCCTCATTTTCACTCTGTATTTTTTCAGGTGGTGTATAAAAGATCGGTATCATTTCTTAATAACCATACATAATATCTTAGGCGCTTTTATAATCTGATGGCAGGCCAATTCGTGGATATTCCGTTGGATTATTGTGGAGATTTCAAAGTGACATTCCGACGCTCTGCAACCAGTGGGCATATTACATTCCCAGAGATTCCCTTAGCTTTCGAATAAAAGATTTGTCAGCCCGAGGAGGGACAAATGACGATGAGCGATTTAATGTTTCCAAAAGATGCTTATCCTCATTGGAGAAATTAGTCGGCACCCAGATTGTCGTCTGTAGTAGCTCATCACCTGAGCCATGAGAATTGAGATGTGGAATCCCTTTTCCCCTCAGTCGAAAGACTTTGCCGCTCTGCGTCCCCGCTGGTATTTTCAGCCGATAGTCACCATTCAGAGTTGGGATTGAAAGCTCGCCCCCAAGAGCCGCCAGCGTAAAAGATATCGGCATTTGACAAATGATATTATCTCCCTGACGAATAAAAATATCATGTTCCTGTTCTTC
>JAPLUS010000026.1 GCA_026397495.1 Candidatus Zixiibacteriota bacterium
TATAAAACCTAAATCAAATATGAAGCCGGGTCAAGGCCATTTCCCTTAAAATAGGCCTTAATAATTTCCCGAACAGCGCCGTTCCCACCCTTGGCCGTTGTTATATAGTCAACTTCAGTTTTGAGTTCTTCGGTGGCATCAGCCACCGCAATTGACAAGCCGACTTTCTTTGCCAAACCTATATCAAGGAGTTCGTTTCCGACAAAAGCCACCTGCTTGTGATCTATTCCCAATTTCTCAAGGAGGGGTAGAATCTGTTTCCGTTTGTCCTTCATCTCCTGCAGAACATATTTGACGCCGAGGTCTTTCATCCGCGAGGTGGTCGCTTCTGAAACGCGTCCCGAGATAGCGGCTATTTGCAATCCGGAGCGGAGAGCAAGAGCGATAAAAAATCCATCCGAAATATTGAATTTCTTCATCTCGAATCCGTTGGGACCAAAAAAAATACTGTCGTCAGTGAGAACACCATCAACATCAAGCGCCAGAAGTTTTATCTTTTTGAATTTTTCAGCCAGTTCATCATGCGTAAGTAATTTTTTCGGCATTGTCAGGCGCTAACTCCTTCTTTTATTTTTATGACTTCCTTTATGAGGGCTTCCAGATTATCAAGCGGCAACATCGCGCTGGAATCACTAAGAGCTTTGGCCGGTTCTGGGTGAGTTTCCACAAAGAGACCATCAACACCGATGGCCACGGCCGCCCGCGCAAAAGGGATTATAAATTCCGGCTGCCCCAAGGAAATATTTCCGCCGCCGGCGGGAAGCTGCAAGGAATGAGTAGCATCGAAAACAATCGGATACCCAAATCTCCGCATAATCAGCAAGGATCGGAAATCAACTACAAGATTATGATACCCAAATGATGAGCCTCTTTCGGTGAGAATTACTTTTCCCGATTTGGCCTTGCCGGCGATTTTATCCATATCTTCAGGGGCCAAGAATTGCCCCTTTTTAATATTTATCCATTTGCCAGTGGCGGCGGCTTGGCGAACCAATTCCGTCTGGCGCGAAAGAAACGCCGGAATCTGAAGAATATCAACCACCTCGGCGGCAGGATTTATCTCGGCGGTTTCGTGCACATCGGTCAGCAGGGGAAGCCCAAATTCTTGACCAACCCTCTGAAGAACTTTAAGACCATAATCGATGCCGCGGCCGGAGAACGAATCACCTGAAAGACGATTGGCTTTGGCATAGGATGATTTAAAGATGGCAGATATTTGGTATTTTTCGGAAAGTTCTTTTATTTTTTCTGCCGTCCGGAAACAGACCTCTTCCGATTCAATCACGCATGGCCCAACAATCAAAAACAACTTTTTGCCATCAAGAATATTATCAATATGCATTCAATTTAGGCTCTATTGGAGTTTTCTAAAATGCCATTTGATTCTATCGCCGTTCTTGGTTAAGAAGCGCTCCGATGAAACCGGTGCCATAGAATCATTAACTGAATATATCCAGGCATAGCTATTGCTTGCCGTAAGGGAATCGATTCCCTTCACAAAAATACCGCCGGGACTTTCAATGAAATCAACCCGGTGCAACACTTTGGTAATCTCAAAAACCGATTTTCCGGTTTCACCCTTTAATTCAATGACCAGACTATCGGCCATTGGAAGGGCGGCCTTTTCCGCCGTCTCTATTATTTTTTCGGTTTCTGTTTTTCTATCAGCATGCCCGCACCCGACCCAAAATATTATGGGAACCAAGAATAGGGCTAACCAAAAATTTCTTTTCAATTCAAATCTCCTTAATTATCTTTCCTGAACAAAATAAAATAGGGACTTTCCCGGCCAAAGTCAAAGGTTTGATAAAATAAAGCCAAAAGGTCTTGGGTTGTACAAAAGCGAAACAAACAATCCCTATTGACGTAATTCTATATCAAGCAAGTCAAAAACAAATCTATAAGTGGAAGAATATACAATGTTTAAAAAAATCATCCTCATTACGATCGCCATCATAATAATTGGGGCTGTCATTTATTTCATGGTCAGCGGTTCAGGGAAAAAGGAAAATGGGATAAAGAAAGTCAAAGTGGAAAAAGGAGCGATTATCGATAAGGCCTTGGCGGTGGGCAGGATCGAACCTGAAAGGGAAATCTCGGTCAAGTCGAAAATATCCGGTCTTGTTAAAAAGATATATGTCGATATCGGCGATCAGGTAAAGGTGGGTGATCTGCTTATTGATGTTGCTCCGGATCCGACTCCAATTGAATTCGCCGAGGCTAAACGCGAAGTGGAGATTTTTCAAGTTGGATATGATAATGCCAAACGGGAATTTGATAGAGTCATATCTCTTCGCGATAAACAACTGGTTTCCAATCAAGAATATGAGGGGAAGAAGGCCACTTTTGATGAGGCTGAACTGCGGCTGAAATTAGCCAAGGAGAAATTGGGGCTGATACAATCGGGGCCGACTGAAATAGCAGATCTGAAAGTGGATAATACCATTAAATCGCCCATAATCGGCATGGTCTTGGCCAAGCTGGTTGAGGAGGGGGATCCGGTGGTACCGCTGACTTCATATCAGGCCGGAACCGATCTTATGGTGCTGGCCTATATGGAAGATCTTATTTTTAAAGGTACCGTCGATGAAATTGATGTCGGCAAGCTGAAAGTTGATATGCCGGTGGAAATCAAGGTGGGGGCAATTCCCAATGATACCATAAGTGGATATTTATATAAAATCTCACCTAGGGCTCATAAGGAAGAGGGCTCTACCCTGTTTGATATTGAGATTAGGCTGAACACGGTCGGTAAATCCTTCTTGAGAGCCGGATACAGTGCCAATGCCAATATAGTGATCACCAAAAAGACGGATATACTGCTGGTGCCGGAAAGACTGGTTAAAGTTGGTGATTCAGTATCAACCGTTGAAGTTATTGACTCGGTCGGGGCCATTACCACCAAGAAAATAAAGACCGGCTTATCGGATGGTATAAATATCGAGGTCGTCGACGGACTTAAAGAAGGGGAAATGATAGTGGAACGGCCGCCGAAAGAAATCAAGTAGATAAGGGAAAGTGATGATTCCTCTTTTATCCATCCGTCAATTCTTAAGAGATATGCGTCATCAAAAACTGCGGACCCTGATGACTATGGGGGGAATCCTCTGGGGCACGCTGGCCATTGTTCTTCTTTTTGCTTTCGGGAAAGGGATGCACGAAGCACAGATGAAATCCCAGAGAGGGATGGGCGAAAACATCGCCATTGTCTGGTCAGGTCTAACCTCCAAACCATGGCAGGGGTTTCCCCGAGGACGTTCCATTGAGTTTACGGAGGAAGACGTGGCGATAATGAAAACACGGATTTCCTCAATTGGAAGGATTTCTCCCGAATACTCCAATTGGAACGCCCATATGCAATATGGCAAGAAAAATATAGTGACAAATCTGATTGGAGTTTGGCCGGAATTCGGTGAAATGCGGAATCTGATCCCTGAGGTCGGAGGAAGATTCATCGATGCCCTGGATATAGCCCTTAAAAGGCGGGTTGTCTTTATCGGAGATGAATTAAAACAGCAGCTCTTTGGTGACCAGGAAGCAATTGGCCAGTATATTTTTATTAATAATGTTCCCTTTCAGGTGATTGGAGTTCTGAAAACCAAGAAGCAGGATAGCTCTTATAGTGGGCGCGATAATCGTAAAGCTGTTATCCCTTCAAGCACCCTTCAGGGAATGTATTCCAGATCATACCTCAATGACTTTGTCGTTCAAAATAGAGAAGGCAGCTCGATGGCGGCCGTGAAAAGCGGCATTTATGAGTTATTGAGCAGAAAATATCGTTTTGATCCAACCGATACCGAGGCTCTGAGTATATGGGATACGACGGAAGGGATGAAATTCATATCAACCTTTTTTCTTGCCTTTAGAATCTTTTTAATCGGTATTGGAATGGCCACACTGATTACCGGGGGAATAGGTGTTTCCAATATAATGAATGTGGTTTTGGAAGAGCGGACCAAAGAAATCGGGATCAAAATGGCTCTGGGAGCCAAAAAAGGGATGATAATGACGCAGTTTATTTTTGAAACCATGCTTCTGACAGTATTGGGAGGAATACTTGGGTATATCATTGGTGCGGGAATTATCAGAATAATTCCTCTTTTTAAATGGGAAGATTATATCGGAACGCCTCAGATTGATTTACTGGGAACGGTGCTGGCCATGGTAGTGCTGGGGATAGTCGGCCTCGCGGCCGGATATTTCCCGGCCCGTCGCGCCGCCAATCTCCAACCGGTGCAGGCCTTAAAGTTATTTTAGATTATGAACCTAAGATTGATGTACAATATATTCATTCGAGATTTCCGCAAACAGAAAAAGCGGATAACCTTGACTATTCTGGCGCTTGCCTGGGGAACTATCTCGATCATGCTTCTTTTGGCCTTTGGAGAGGGGCTCCGGTCGCAGATGTCTAAAAATCAGCATGGATTGGGGGAGGAGATTGTCATTCTCTGGGGAGGACAAACAACCATACCATATCAGGGACTGGGGCGGGGTCGTCGCATCTTTTTTACCTCCGAAGATGTTGATTATTTAAAATGGCGAATGCCGGAATTGAAAGAAGTGGCAGGCGAGTATGCTCACTGGGGTGTTAATATAAGATATAAAGACAAAGTTTTTGCGATTCATATCACTGGGGTTTATCCCTGTTATGAAGATCTCCGGACCCACTACCCTCAGGCCGGCGGACGGTTTATCAATAATCTTGATATGGAGTTGAAACGCCGGGTGGTCTTTCTTGGGCCGGAGTTAAAACAAAAACTTTTTGGCGAGGAAGAGGCCATTGGGAAACAGGTTATAATAGGATCAGTTCCCTTCACCGTCATAGGAATTATGCAGAGCAAGATGCAAATGAGTATGTACAGCGGTCCCGATAATGATAAGGCCTCACTTCCGGCCACTACTTTTGCCGCCACTTTTGGCGATCGCTATCTGAACCTCATTGTCTATAAGCCAAAGGATCTATCGAATACGAAAAACATCGAAAAAAGAGTCTTTGAGGTAATGGGAGAGAAATACAGATTTGATCCCAATGATAAAGAGGCCATATATGTCTGGGATGTAGCTGAGGGAATTCGCGAGTTTAATAAGATTATGCTGGGGCTGCAGATTTTTCTTGGTTTTGTGGGAGGGATGTCTCTTCTGATAGCCGGCGTGGGTGTCGCCAATATTATGTATGTCTCAATAAAAGAGCGAACCCGTGAAATTGGTATCAAAATGGCGGTCGGCGCCAAAAGAAAATATATTTTGTTTCAATTTTTGATAGAATCATTGTTGATTACGTCAGTCGGGGGTATTGGCGGTATGTCCGTCAGTTATATTTTAACAGAAATATTCAAAAGGATTCCGATTCAGAGCGAGGTGCTCAATTTTATGGGACGCCCTACCGTCTCTTTTGAAATTGGACTAATTGTCGTTGCCATTCTTGGTCTTTTGGGTTTTGTATCCGGTATTTTCCCGGCCATGAGGGCCGCTTCGGTTAATCCGGTTGAATCATTGAGATATGAATAATCTATGGAATATTGAGGTGCTATTTCTATGATAAATATGAAGGATGTTCGGAAAAAGTATAATAGCGGGAAAATAGAATTTGAGGCCCTTCGGGGGATTAATTTATCTGTGGAGCGAAATGAACTTGTCTCCATTATGGGACCATCCGGTTCGGGGAAATCGACGCTGATGAATATTATGGGTTGTCTTGATGTACCCACTGACGGGGAGTACAAGATTGACGGGATTGAGGTAAGTAAATTATCAGGGAATCAGTTGGCGGAGATACGAAATCGGAAAGTGGGCTTTGTTTTCCAATCATTTAACCTATTGTCCTATGCCTCGGCTTTTGAGAATGTCGAGATCCCTCTGTTGTTCGCCGGAATGAAAGGGCAAAAACGCCGCGAGAGGGTGGTTGAGCTTCTGGCCAGTGTCGGGCTGGCTGATAAGATGGCCAATAGGCCGACCGAAATGTCCGGCGGGGAGATGCAGAGAGTAGCCGTGGCGCGGGCTTTGGCCAATAAGCCCAATCTTATTCTGGCCGATGAACCGACTGGAAACCTGGATAGCAAATCCGGCGGCGAGATAATTAAGCTTTTCTCCCAACTCTGGGAAGAAGGGCATACCATTGTCATCATCACCCACGACCAGAATGTGGCGCGGACGACTAAACGGACTGTCCGACTAAAAGATGGCATGATTGACAATGGTAATGAAAATGGCCTGAATTTTCAATAGGTCGAAACTGATCTTCCCCCGATTTTGTGGACACTTTGCTAAGCATATATTATCATTTGTTTGGAGGTGTTCATATGACGGAGGAACGGCGTCGGTTTGATCGAGATTTTAAG
>JAPLUS010000055.1 GCA_026397495.1 Candidatus Zixiibacteriota bacterium
AAATTGCCATTCCGAAGGAAACAGCCGTTCCCCTCGCCCAAGATAGAATTTTTGGCTACATCCCAAAAGCATCATCAGAAATGACAGAAAGACAAGAGGCAATATTCTTATTCTCATTAGAAATTCCAGCCAAAGAAAAAGTCGACTTTGGTGCGAGGACTAATCGTCGAAAAATCAGTGGTCCGAGAAAAATCAAAACGGAGTAGGACTATTCTCCCCAAAGCCACGCGGAAACCAGTCCCAAAAGAACCCAAGAATTGATCAAAGTGATTATCCCAGGCAGAACCAACATCGAAAAAGACCACCCCTCTTATCGCTTGAAGGCCAACGTCGCCAAAGGGGAAACCAACCGTCAGGTTATCTATCAAGGGGAAACGGAGCTCATTAGAGGAAAAAAGAATATGGCGATTATAAAAGGCCTGACGGCTGTAACCGCGGAATGACCAGCTGCCGCCAAAATAGATTCTCTGGGGCTCGGCTCCCGAAGAGCTGAAAGCAAATAACCTTGAGGCAAAAGCTGAATATTTGCCCAGCCGTAGGTAATGGCGAATATCTATCAGTCCCAGACGATTGAAAAACCGTCCCCTGTCCAAAGCACCGGTAAAACCGGCGGTAACATTATACCGGTGGCCCTCAATTGGTCCGGAGATATCATTAATGGAATTATCGGAAACGAACGAAAGGTAATTTGAGAAAAGAAGGGCCTCGCGACGCGATTTAAAAAACTTCAGGTTTTTGTCGGAATAACGGAGATATGAAGTTGCTTCAACCCGATTGAATTTTGACAATGGATAATTGATATGCCCCAGACCTCCGGCCAACCGCTCATAGTAATAACCATCATAATCATTATAGTACTCATCATACAGATGATAGACACCAAATCCCCAATTAAGACGCCTCTTCTGATTGAGATAAGTAACGGCCGCATTAAAGCTATATAGAAACTCATTCTTGGATTCGGCGGTGTTGGTCAGAAGAAAATAGATAATATTATTGCCAAGCATATCCGATAAGGCCATCTGGACACCGCCTATCGAGCCGTAAACCGGATCATATGAAACGGCCGATTGAGCAATATCAAAGGAGTATTTGGTCTTATACTTGACAGATGATTTCACATATTTCCCGGAGAGCAGTGCCGGTCGCCAGAAAATTTCACCGGACTCAGGCTTACTTTCCGGCAATCTTATGCTATCGGTTACCGGTAGACGATAAATATTAAACTCAAAATTCTGATACCCGGAGAAAATCACTTCTTTCCTATTGGGTGTAAGCCGCGGATCATAAGCTCCGGTCAAGAGACTGGTAATTCTACTGGATGTACCATCCATATTAAGCCCGTAGATATTAAAGGCTCCGTCTCTATCTGAAGCAAAATAGGTAACGCTATCCGAAACATCAGGGGTAATATCACGCCACTTCCCTGAGGTAAGCTGAATGGGGCTGCCTCCGCTAATGGCGATTTTGTAGAGATTGGTGGCGCCGGCATCGCCCTCAAGACAGCGATCCGAGGAAAAAATGATCGAATCGCCGCTATAAGAAAAAACCGGGTCTATATCATAGTAGATGTCGTCGGTTACTCTAACGGTTTTGCCGCTTTCCATATTCAGCAAAAATAGATCGGCCATACCGGACTTTCCGGATCCGCTGAAAACCGCCCATTTGTTGTCGGGAGAATAGCGAGGTGAGACTATCGATGTCAAATCGGGAATCTCATATTTTCTGATAATTTTTCGCTGTGCCAGATCGAAAAGATAAAGAACATCGGCTCCTTCCGATTTGGACGAGAAGAGAATCTGTCCTTTGTCATTGGCATCAATACCGCTCTGAAGGAGATGTAACGATTCAAAACTGGCCGATTGTTCTCCTTTTAGAAGAGTGAATAGCTTCTTGGCTTCGCCATCGGGAGGCATCATATATAAACCGGAGTAGCCAAGCTTATTGGCTTTAAAGATAATCCAGTCACCGGAATTGGAGCCATCCTTAAGATTTATCGGGACTGCTTTTACCGCAAAGCCGCCTTTGGTTAATTGTCGAGCCTCTTCGCCGGCCAAGCCCCGGTCGGAGAACTGAGGAAAATACTTCTTTTTAAGAGAATACTCCCATTTCTTCGAAACAGCATCAAGCGGCTGCCCGATAGTTGCCCTGACAATCTCATTAAAATTATCTCCCTTCCACCAATTTTCGAGAATCAGGACTAATTTATCCGAGCCATATTCATCATTTATGAACTGACATATTGACTGCCCCAACTTATACATATAATAACTGCCTGAAATTTCCCACAGTCGGGATATGGAATAAAGTCGGCCGGCCAATACCATATCTTTCAGAATCATATCCGCTTCCGAACCCCACTCGGTTGACCAGTATTCAGCCAACCCCTCAATGAACCACAACGGAGGCGGCGCCATACGGATGTACTTTTGTTTGGAAATTACCGATTCCAACTTGGACAGCGTAAAGACATGGACCAACTCATGACCGAGAACATGAGTGAAGTCAAAATAGGAACCATGAAAGGGCAAGACTACCCGCCCTTTCATAAATTCGGTGAATCCTCCCACCGATTCCGGGAGCAAGTTTGGTATCACATTCGTTTGAGAAAAATAACCGGGAGAACTGTAAACTATGAGCGGAATAGGAATATATATCTCATGTTTGAATCGCGAGGCCAATATATGATAGCTGTCTTCGGCAATGCGAGCCGCCATCTTGGCAATGATTTCTTCTTCAATATAAAAATATACTCTGAAATGCTCGGTCTCCATCACCCGCCAGTCGAATCTGGTATATTGTACTTTATTTTTCCCAAAGTAAAATTGCGCGTTCACGATTCCAGACATGAGAAAAAAGAGAAATATAATGAGGAGAAAGAGGTGATTATTTTTTAAAAGTTTTTTCATAAGCACCGTTTATAAAATATAGCCATATTACCGG
>JAPLUS010000349.1 GCA_026397495.1 Candidatus Zixiibacteriota bacterium
AGTATATATGCTGACTAGACCAGGAGATTTACATCGATTTGGCATCGGCACCGCGCAATTCGGGATGGATTATGGAATTTCTAACCTGAACGGGAAGACCTCGCCTGAAGAAGTGAAACATATTCTGGAATTGGCCGCCCGGATGGGATTTCGGGTAATAGATACGGCACCACTCTACGGAGATAGTGAGAAAGTTCTTGGTGCAACGATGCCGGAAGGGCATCAATTCAGAATTGTTACCAAGACCCCTCAATTCAAAAGCAACGCTGTTTCCAATAAAGCCGAGTCGCTTCGTAACACTTTTCGGATGTCGCTGCATAAGCTGAAACTGACGTCGGCATATGGATTGCTCATTCATGACCCCGGCGACCTTTTTGCCGGCGATGGGCGGTCTCTCTTTGAAGCTATGGAAACGCTTCGGGAGGAGGGTTTGGTCGAAAAAATAGGTGTTTCCGTTTACACCGAAAATGAAATAAATATGATTCTTGATAATTTCAAAATTGATTTGATTCAGGTTCCGCTCAACGTCTTGGATCAGCGTCTTCTCCATAGTGGGCAGCTGGCTCGATTGAAGCGATCGGGGATTGAAATTCATGCCCGTTCGGTGTTTCTTCAAGGGCTTCTACTCATGTCGCCTGGGCAGCTAGATGGCCACTTCGAATGGGTCCGCGACCAGCTGGTTCGATATAATCGGTTTCTTGAACTTCACAACTTATCCCGCCTCGAAGGAGCGCTGTCCTTTGTGACCGGCTTAAAGGAAATCGACTGTATTATATTAGGGGTTTCTGTTCCAAGGGACTTACTTGAAATTGGAAGTTTCCTATCCGGCTATGATCATGTCAATTTAGACTTTTCGCAGTTTTCCTGTGACAAGAAAGAAATTATCAATCCGAGTCTGTGGATAAGAACAGAGTGTAAGGTATAATAACGTAAAATTAGGGTCGATAAAAATGCAACAGAATCAAACACAAGGGGAGAACAGGTAGGGTTATGATTCTTGCCATTCTTCAAGCCCGAGTCTCTTCTAGTCGTCTTCCAGGGAAGGTCCTCAAGCCAATCTTGGGTGAGCCGATGCTTCAGCGCCAGCTTGAAAGGCTGGCCAATTCTAAACTAATAGACAAGCTGGTCGTAGCCACCAGCGAACAAACTTCGGATGATGCGTTGGAAGAGTTATGCCATAGACTTGGAAAAGAATTCTTTCGGGGTGATCTTGATAACGTCCTCGATCGCTTTTATAAGTGCGCGCAGAAGTATCATCCTGATGTGATCGTGCGTCTGACCGGCGACTGCCCTCTCATTGATCCCCTTATTAAAGAGGCGGAACTGCCGTCGGAGCTTGAACATGTCACCCCTTACATTTATAATAACGAACAGCTCTTCAGAATAGGAATATTCAAAAATGATGTCGATCTCTCGCATCTGCGATGGACGGTTGATGAAAAGGATGATTTTGATTTTGTCACCCTCGTTTACGAAGAGCTATACCCGACTAAACCAAATTTTACCACTGCTGATGTTCTGGAGCTTTGCGAGAGAATGCCAAGCATCAAATATATCAATAATTGTATTAAACGTAACACCGGAAGCAAAGGAGTTCTTAATAAAAATAAAGGACCTTTGCAAGGAAGGAAACCGAGCCATGTCCGTTAAGGCATTATTGATGGAGGATCGTCCGCATAATTCTGCCATATACTCTCAGGAAAGTTTAAAGATGCAGAAGCGGGCGAGACAGCTGATACCGGGGATGACCCATCTTCTCTCCAAACATCCCGATATGTTTGCTCCCGGCATCTGGCCGGGCTACTATCATAAGGCCAAAGGAGTTGAAGTATGGGACCTCGATGATAGGCGGTATATCGATATGAGTATAGGGGGAATAGGTGCCAATGTGCTTGGTTATGCCGATCCAGATGTCGACGCCGCGGTGCAGGAAATTATCAAATTGGGAACCAGTTGCTCGCTCAATTTTTCACCGGAAAGGACAAAGTTGCTTTCTGTGGTTACCATGGCTGGCATGATTGGTATCTTTCCGCCAATCTTGGCACCGAGAATGCGCTTGGCGAGCATTTAATATCCGGTCTTGAGCCGAAAGGCGTGCCGAAAGGCTTGAAAGGAACGGCCTTGCCTTTTAGGTACAACAAAATTGAGGAATTGAAGGAAATAGTTGCCCAAAATAGAGGTGAACTGGCGGCCATAATAATGGAGCCAATTCGTAATGATCCGCCGCTCCCGGGTTTTTTTGAGGAAGTAGTTAAACTTGCACAGGAATGCGGGGCGGTTTTTGTCCTCGATGAGATTTCCGCCGGTTTCAGGATGAATTCCGGAGGCGCCCATCTGGTAATGAAGGTCACTCCTGACATGGCTGTCTTTTCCAAGGCCATCGGAAACGGATATGCCATGGCAGCGATTATAGGTAAAAGTGAGGTTATGCAGGCGGCACGGTCAACATTCATTTCCAGTACCAATTGGACAGAACGAATCGGACCGACAGCCGCCTTGGCCACCATAAGAAAACATAGAAGGCTAAATGCCGGCGAGCATTTGATGGCAGTCGGCAAGAAGGTGCAGATTGGTTGGCGAGAACTATCGGAGAAACACCAGATTCCCCTCAAAGTCGGCGGTATCCCTCCGTTAAGCCATTTTTCTTTCACCGGATCCAATGCCCTGTCATTGAAAGCTCTGTATGTGCAAATGATGTTGGAACGGGGATTCTTGGCTTCGACTTCATTCTACTCAATGTATGCCCATACTGAAGAGCATGTGAAGGCCTATTTAGAGAATATGGATGAAGCATTAGGGGAAATCGTCCGGCTTGACCGTCTGGGAAAAGTCGAATTATCGCTGGCAGGTAAACCGGCCATAGCCGAATTTAAACGGTTGAATTAGCCATTTAACGGCGAGGGTGAGAAGCATGAGGATTGTTATAAGAGCTGATTCCTCTCTGAAAATCGGGACAGGGCATGTTATGCGCTGTCTGACTCTTGCCGAGCAATTGCGGAACAATGATTCGGATGTGGCCTTTGTCTGTCGGGAACTTCCAGGGAATATCATTTCGCTTATTAAAACCCGCGGCTATCGGGTGCATTGCCTTCCATACAAGGAAAGCAGTGTTATCGACGATCCCCAAGGGAATAAACATTGGGATTGGCCGGCTATTGAAAAAGAATTTGATGCCGCCCAGACTGAAAATATCCTTAAAAATATTGAATATGAAAGCGACTGGCTGGTAGTTGATCATTATGCTCTCAATTGGAAGTGGGAAATAAAGATGCGTCCGCATGTTAATCATCTTATGGTGATTGATGACTTGGCTGATCGTAAACACGATTGCGATATTCTTTTGGATCAGAATTACTTTGAACAAAGGGAGTCCCGCTATAACGATCTTGTACCAAAGCCGTGCCGTCTGCTTTTGGGGCCTAAATATGCCCTTCTACGCAGTGAATTTATTGAGATCCGCAAGAACCTCCGCCATCGGGATGGCCATGTTCGCCGCATTCTCATTTTTTTTGGGGGGAGTGACCTTTCCAATGAAACCGGTAAAGCGATGGAGGCTATCGCCTCACTGGAACGGAGCGACCTTGCTGTTGATGTCGTCTTGGGTATCTCCAATCCGCACAAAAAGGAGATAATGAATCGCTGCCGCGCTATGCAGAATGTTGTCTGTCACTATCAGGTAGATAATATGGCGCAGTTGATGTCTGATGCCGACTTGGCGATTGGAGCGGGCGGGACGACAACATGGGAGCGCCTCTACCTCGGGTTGCCTTCGATAATTGCGGTTCTGGCAGAAAATCAGAGAGAAGTAACTGAGGCTCTGACGCAGCGTGGTGTTGTCTGGAATCTTGGGAAAAGCAGTGAAATAAAAACGGTGGATATTGCTCGATTGGTGGCACTGGCGATGACCGAGCCGGTGACTTTGCAGAGAATGCGACAAATGGGCCAAAGTCTATTCGGAAATACTACTATTAGCGGCGCTGAAAAAGTAGTCCAAGCTATGTCGGAAGGAATTTATGCTCCAGCATGATGAATTTGCCTTGCGGCCAATGGCCGAGAACGATCTGGAGCAGGTATTGGAATGGCGCAATTCCGATAGAATACGGATAAATATGTATACCGACCATGTTATAAATATGGATGAACACCGGAAATGGTTTACTCGGGTGTCACAGACGAAACAGTCATTTCATTACATATTTGAGCTTCACCATAATCCTATCGGGGTGATAAATGTGAATAACCTCGATCGTGTTAATGGCCGCTGTGTCTGGGGCTTCTATCTGGGGGATGCCACTGCCCCTAAAGGATCCGGATCGGCCATGGGTTACTTTGGACTGGAAGAAATCTTTAAGAAGCTCGGCTTCAGGAAAGTTGTTGGTGAAGCGTTTGCCTTTAACGAAGAAAGTATCCGCTTCCATAGACGACTCGGCTTCATCGAAGAAGGTCAATTCAGACAGCATGTCTTGAAAGCCGGACGGTATGAAGACATTATATGCTTCGGTCTTCTGTACGATGACTGGCAGTTGATCAAGAATAAATTGGGAAAGAAGATTTTTGAGGAAAGTGTACTATTATGCAGGAGCTAAAAATAGGCGGGAAGATTATAGGACATGACTTCCCTCCATTTATTGTGGCAGAAATGTCGGGCAATCACAATCAATCGTTGGAACGGGCACTGACTATAGTTGATGCCGCTGCCGATTCGGGGGCACACGCTTTGAAAATTCAGACTTATACGCCCGATACCATGACCCTTGATCTTGATGAAGAACAATTCCGTATTGACGACGCCGGAAGTCTCTGGAAAGGCAATTCGCTCTATAAGCTTTATCAGGAGGCCTACACTCCATGGGAATGGCACCAGGCGATATTTAACCGCTGCCGCGCCAAGGGCATTATCGGATTCAGCACCCCGTTTGATATTACCGCGGTCGATTTTCTTGAGAGCCTCGATGTCCCTTGCTATAAGGTAGCATCGTTTGAAAATACCGATATTCCTCTCATTAGAAAAATCGCATCTACCGGCAAGCCGATGATTATCTCTACCGGTATGGCGACAATCGCTGAACTGGATGAGACTATAAGGGAGGCGCGCCAAGCCGGTTGTCATGATATTGTTCTGTTGAAATGCACCAGTAGCTATCCGGCTACGCCGGAGCATTCACATCTTCGGACTATTCCCCATATGCGGGATCTTTTTGGAATTGAAGTGGGACTGTCCGATCATACTTTGGGAATAGGCGCCGCCGTGGCTTCAGTTTCACTGGGTGCCAGGTTAATAGAAAAACACTTTACCCTATCGCGTGACGACGGTGGTGTCGATGCCGCCTTTTCATTGGAGCCGGCGGAAATGCATTCTCTGGTCATTGAGACTGAGCGAGCCTGGCAGGCGCTGGGGGAAATTCATTATGGTGTCACCAGTGCCGAAAAGCGTTCGCTACAATTTCGGCGATCATTATATATCGTGAAAGACATGAGGGCCGGCGACCGGTTCTCCTGCGATAATGTGCGTGAAATCAGACCCGGTTTCGGCTTGGCCCCCAAATATCATGATGTTGTTATGGGGAAAAAAGTCGCCCGCGACGCCAAACGCGGAACGCCGCTGGACTGGGAATTGGTCGGATAAAGGAAATGAATTCAGACACTTCAAGAGGCAGGAGACCGTAAATGCAGGTTTATATAACCAAACGTTTTGAAGAGTCCAAATCCCGCGATGCGGGATTTACTGTTCTTGAATTGAACGGAATTAATATCTCTTACTGCCTACATCCCACCGAATATCTGTACGAAGACGATAGGTTTCTAGTTCTGGCTGATCTAAATCTCGATAAGACTAAGGAGAAATATTTCCATTCAATTGCTGAAAATGTTGTCCGGGAAGCGATCTCCGGAGATCTGTCAAAATGTCAGGAGCTTCTCCTGGGACAGTATTTTTTGGTGATCGTCGACAAAAACAAAGATGAAGTTCATTTTATCCGTGATATCAGCGGAGTCAAGACTGGTTTTTATTATGAGGGTAGGCAGCGAGTTTTGGTAGGTACAATAGTCCATGATCTGGCCCGTGCCGCCAGTGTTACGGAATTCAATGAAGAAGCCATTTATCAAATACTCTACCTGCACTATCTCCAGGACGGTTTTTCATACTATAAAGGAATCAATGAGGTTCGGATGGGCCAGCATCTGGCCACAGACTTCTCGCTGGTGGTGTGCGAAAAAGGCCATCATCTCCTATCATTATCTGAGAGTGAAAATGGATTGAGTCTTGATGAAAATATCAGTCGTCTTCGCAAGGAGATTGATTCCGTTCATGAAAGACATTGCTCGCAAGATAATGTCGTGCTCTTGTCGGGTGGCGTCGATTCCTGCGTCATGTTGGGAGCGCTGGCCGATTCCGAAAATGTTCAGGCGAAATCGTTTCGGGTCAAAGGAACCGAGCAGGATGAAACGGCCTACGCCGTCAGCATCGCTGAGTTTCTCGGCAAGCCAATTACAATAGTTCAATCAAACCCGGAAGACATGCTTATCGCCGACCAATTTGAAAAATGGCTCATAGAAATGAACAATCCCTATATCGGAATATGGGTTTTTGGCAATCTTGGCGCCAATTCTAACCAGACCTATTACTCCGGTCAGGATACTCGCCTGCACACACCGAATGTTAATCCAATCGATAAGTTTGCATTCCGAATGCTTTCGCTTAATAAATCGTTCCTTTATCCTCTGCTGAAACTTCTTTCCACCTTACTTTCAAAATCTCTGGAAAGGTGCGGATTCAGAAACAGCTCGAAAAGAATCTTAAGGGGCCTGTACCGCACATGCCGAGCGTTGGATCTGAAATCTTATCTCTTGGAATACTACTTTCATTTCGATAAGCATGCCATAGATAAATATCATCTTCCCGGCCAATGGTTCGAACGAATCAAAGGCCTTGGAGAGATTAATCTTAAAACCATCAAGAATGCACGACACTTATACAACACGATTGTTGAGATGAATTGGCAGTTGCAGTACACCCATGATATGCGGTATATCCAGGATATGGCCAAACTCAACCATACATATATCGCTATGCCTTTTTACGATCTTAGCCTGGCCAGATATTCCTCGACTATCCCTTTTAAGCAAGCGACCAAATTTACTGTCGGGCATCAGCGTTACTCCCATAAGAAGACAATTATAAATAAATTTCTCTTACGCTCGGCCTATCGTGACAAACTCAACGACCTGGTATATTATCGCGACAAAGCCACTTCGAGCTCCTTCTATCTGCTTTTCAACGGCACGGTCGGAAAGAAAATTGAAGAAATCATTGAACGGGATCTTCTATCTCAAAATTCTTTTATCAGACATTATCAGTTGGAAGCGACGGTAAGGCAATTTCTAATCACAGAGCATTGGGGAATTGACAATGAAGAGTATTTGCTGCTTATCTATTATATAGGGGTACTCTGCGTCTATTATCAGCGCCTTCTGAAATCGCGGTCATGTGAAATACCGCGGGCGGCGGAAAGGATATAGATGAAACGCCTTTGGCAGACAATTTGTTCACAGTCAGGCCTCATTTTCTATACCGCTTTCAACTACTTTGACAAAATTCTCACTTTCGGTGTTCCGTTGATTGTCCTGTATATCTTCGAGGACAAAGCCACCTATAACGAGATTGAATATATCTACTCCATCGCGGCTATCGCGGGAGTCCTTATTGAACTGGGCGTTAAGAATTATTTCCTTTACGCCTATAAAGAAGCCTCCGATCGGGATAGGCTGGTTACCAATGTCCGTGATATCTTTTTTCTTCAATTTGCCCTCTATGCGGGGTTAGGAACCATTATCATTGTTCCTATGCTCTGGATGAAGGTTCAATGGACTATAGCCTATTTCTTCATACTGGCCAGAACCCTCTTCATGTATTTCCTGTCTTTCTTTGCCATCTATTATCGATTGATTGATAAGCCGTCGCGGATTTTTATCTCGTCTATCTGCGTCAATGCCGGGACAATTCTGCTGCTCCTTGTCGCCCATCGCTGGTTCGAAAAGATCGATCTGCTTTATTTTTTCGCAGGGCAGATGCTGCTCGTAGCCGGAGTGGTCTTTTATTTTGTCTTCCGGCGGGTAAAGATTAATTTGCTTGATATGACAAAGTTCATCCGCCGTTCGCTGTTTTATGCCTGGCCGATAGTCCTTAACATCTTCCTCTTTATGTTTATAAACAACTACGGCAAGGTCTATGCCAGAAATTTCCTCTCGGCCGATGAAATGTTTCAAATATCGTTTGTGCAACGGCTGGCTTTGATCATACAGCTGGCTCATTCTTCCGCCGCGGCATACCTTTCGAAACATATTTTCATCGATGTCAATGACGGGGTCAATACCAAGATCTTCAGTCTGTACAGCATCGCCATGTTTGTCAGTACCGGTCTGGTTTTTGCTGCGCTGTGGGGCATTAACATTCTGAAGCTTAAGGAAACTGTGAACATCGATCTGGTCACCATACTCATAGTCATCTATACCATAGCTTGGTGTTACACCGCCTATTTTGAACTTTATGTCAATAAAATGAACAAGAATAAATTCATCCTGGCGTTCTCTCTTGTCTCGGCCATTCTGTTTCTGGCAGTCCTTCATTTTGCGTGGAGCCAACCGCTGGTCAATATCACTCTGGCGATGACAATAAGCATGCTCTGTAATCTAAGTCTGATGTTGGTATTCTTGTTCCGGAAAGGGAATAAAAAATATGTTGAAAAAGTTCTTGTCGCTGAGTATAGCGATTCTGCCGTTTAATCGGCTGAGAATATTCCTGTATCGCCTTCTTCTGGGTTATGATATAACTTACAATTCCCGAATCGGGATGTTCAATTTCCTCTGTCTCGGCAAATGCCGCATCGTTGCCGGAAGGGTCGGTAACTTTAATTACATCAATGCGAATCACTTTGAGATGGCGCCGGGAAGCGAGGTTCGTCGTTTTAACAAATTCAGGTTTCTCAATCGAGTTACTATTGGTCGTGATTCGGTTATTGCGGTAAAGAACAGTTTCACCGGTTTCGGCGAGATGGTCCCATCATTGAAGCGCTACGAAAATGTCACTATCGGAGAGTGTACCATAATCACCCGTCGACATTCTTTCGATGCCGTTGATTCGATAACTATCGGTGATAATGTTACTTTCGCCGGGAGCGATATACAAGTCTGGACCCATGGTTTCGACGAGAAGCATGTCCGCGTGCAGTCACCGGTTACAAT
>JAPLUS010000393.1 GCA_026397495.1 Candidatus Zixiibacteriota bacterium
TTGGTATCTTGGCCGCTCTGGCCATTCCGCGGTTTATGACCGCTACGACCAAATCCAAGCAGTCTGAATGTAAAGGTATCCTGAAACAAATATATACCATGGAGAATACCTATCGTCAGGAGCACAGCACATATTGGGGCGAAGGTCTCGTTGCTAGCAGAGCCGCTCAGAACACTCTTGACTCTATTGGCGTTGAAATTGCAACGACAGCCCGTTATACCTATACCATCACCACAGCCAACGCCTCTGATCTGTTGGTGACGGCGGAATGTGATGATCTTGATACTGATGCTGCGATTGATCAATGGACAATTGACCAAAACGGTGACCTGAAATGCGTCATTGATGATGCTGTCGCCATATAAAAGTTAGTAAACTTTTGCACAAGGCGGCCTTGTCGGCCGCCTTTTTTATTGATCAAGAAACCGGAAATATACTTGGTGTGGATGACCCATCATTTATGATGGGTTTGTTGTACGTGCGCGGCAGACTTTAGTGAGTAGGGCACGAGCCCCGCGCTTGCCCGCCTGTGGTGGGCTCGTGCCATTATTAATTCGGCAGGTGCGCAGGGCACCTGCCCTACTGGGCTTTTTCAGCACGCACAACTCGACAAGTTGATAACCCAGATATTCGATAGTCTGAGAACCAAACCCCTTTCAGATTTTTGCCAAATCAGCCGAAACAATGATGTATGGTCAAACATGACTTGGAATACAGCTATATCCGGGCCGGACGCCTTCAAAGGTACTCCGATTGGGCGATACCATCGGCGGTCTTCTTTGGCGTCCTGGCTCTCTATATAAAAACTATGGCGGCCTCAATCTTCTGGGGGAGTTCGGCCGCTCTGGCAGTCGGCAATAGTGTTGCCGATCTGCCGGGTATCCCTTCCTCCCCGTTATATGAGCTCGCCGCACGGCTGTTTCGGCTTATCCCCAATATCGATCCGGTTATGAGAGCCAACCTGATGTCGGCTTTCTTTTCCGCTTTAGCGGTAATGTTTTTCTTTGTCATTGTTCGACGGCTGGCCGAAGCGCCAATTTTGCAGACTAAACATCAAAAGACAATGTTAGCCAATCGGGCCGTCGATTTGGGCCAATGGAGCCAGAATGAAGAGACTCTCATAATTGAAGGTGAAACCCGCTATAAACCGGTTGTGGTTATTTTCCCCAGTTTGGCGGCGACCGGACTATTTGCCATTTCTCTGCCGGTCTGGCTCTCGGCCGTCCGGGCTAATATCTTGGCGCTTCAGCTTTTTTTAATTTTATTATCCGTGCTTCTGATTTTTAGGGGAGTCACCGAAAAGAAAAAGTTCCGTTTCTGTCTGGGAGTTTGCATCTATGCCTTCTCTTTTGCCAACCAACCCTTATTCTCAATCTCTTTTGCTCCGGCCTTCCTATATTTAATTCTTGTCAATCATTCCGATATCGGGACCAGAAATTCTGTTCTTATGGCCGGCGGTCTTGCGGTGGTGGTAGCCCTATTCGGATATTTTAGTTTTCAGGGACAATCAATCTTAATTCCGACCGCATCGGAATATTTTCTGCGCTTAAAGAAGATTGTTCTCTTTATGGCAAGCCAAATCGGTTGGCCTCTGATGGCCATAGTCTTATTTGGACTTTGGGGAATATTCGGGATTTCCCGAAAGCTTTTCCTTTTCTTCCCTCTGGCAATTATGGGCGGTTTGGCTTATCTCCTCTGGATATTAGACTTTAATCCCCGCGATTATGATTTGGTCGGCCACTTGGCGTCACTGACAGGGCTAATTCTCATAATTAGCTCGGCGGGATTTCTATATCTTCTCCGTCTCAAGATTACCGCCGGTCAGGCCTCGCTTCTTATGACGGTTCTTATTGGAATCTTTATCTATTTGGCGGCGGGCAATAATTATGGCCGAGCCGACCTGTCGCAGGTAACCGGCCCGGAGATTTTGAGCCGCGAAATCGCCAAGGAAATTCCCGCCGGCGGGCTTCTTTTGGTCGCTGACGATAATTTCTTCTATCCGATGCTTTATAGTTCTCTGGAAATAAAGAGATCAAGTCAAATATCAGTCATTGGCGTAAAGAAACTGAGCAACCCGACTTACCGTCAATGGTTAAAAAGAGTCTATTCCGCGATAACTTACCCGAGAGTTTTCCTCAATGATTCGCTTGGCCATACCGATGAATTGGTTATGCTTTTGTGCAATCTGAATGCCGCCGGCCATCCGATTTATCTCCAGGGCGAAGTCCCCGGCATAGATGCTTCTGAAATTGAGCCATCGGGTATTCTCTTCCGATATGTCGGAAAAAAGCATTCGGTCCGGATTAATAAAGACAGCCAGCAGTCCTATCTTGCCCTGGCGGCCCAATTGCTACAGGGGAACAGCCGGGAATTGCAGACAATAGATTTCGTGAGCCGCTGGCTTTTCGAGACCGGCCTTTATTATGAAAAGATTAATAATCCTGAGGCCGCCTGGCAATTATTTAATCGGGCTCTGGCTATTGATGTGGAAAATATCGAGATGCGGTACCTTCTGGCCGTCGGCCTGGCCCACGCCGGCAGATTCAAAGAGGCACTCCAATTTGTGTCAACTGCCCTTGAAATTGTCCCAGCCGATCAAAAAATATTAAAACTTGGCCGACATATTATTAAAGAGCAAGAAAAACTTGGCGTAACAACTGCCGATAATTGAACATAGGATTGTCCAATATTCAGGCCGTTGAAAAGCAGGCGGATAAAATAATTGCCGTCTGCCGCCATTTCTCACAGCGCCCGTTGGACGAATTGACCTGCCTTTATCTCGGGAACCTGCCGAATCCTATGAGCGAACGATTGGCCGCCAATTTCAAAAGAGTGGTGGTACTGGATTTCTTCGGAATCGGGCCAAACGCCGTATCAGGGTATAGACAGCCCAATAATATCGATTACATCAACTCGGATCGTGTTATAGCGGCTCTGGCCGATGATAGCGCCGATCTGGTGATTTGCGATCGGGTCTATGAGCATATTCCCAATTCGGCGGAATTGGTTTCCGAGATATATCGGGTTCTCAAGTACGATGGTTTCTGTTATTTCGCCGCCGATAATAGGTATCTATTAATTGACCATCATTATTCGTTGCCATTCCTGTCATGGATGCCGCGTCCCTTGGCCAGTCTCTATTTAAGACTCGCCGGAAGACGGGGAAAATATAACTTAAGGCTGCTTTCCCTCCGCAAGCTACAGCAACTCACCGGGAATTTCTGGCGGCACGATTATACCGGTCTGATATTGGAAAATCCGGAGGTGTTTTATGGCGATGATTCCGCCGCGTGGGGGCGTTTTGTCAGCCATCTCCCGAAATTTTTATATTCCTTGGTCTATCCTTTATTCCCTTGCTGGGTCTGGATTTTGACTCGCAAAAAGTAAAGCAGGTATGGGGCCAGAAAGTCATTGCCCCTTTCCATCAACTCTCATTTATTATTGCTATGAATTTCTCGATGACCGATTCCACAGTTATATTCCATATCAATAAAGTGCTTGCAAAATATGCTCCGCGATGAATTTAAGCGTCTGTCCGGCCGGAAGGGACTGTCCTCCCTTCATGAGAATAGCCGTTACCGCCGAGCGGCCGAGACTCTCAACGGCGAGCTTTTTCATGGCTCCAATGGAACGTATGTTAGAATAATCACTGACTTTGATCATAATTATATCTATAACCGCGCCGGCATCTCAGAATGGCCTTATTTATTCAAGGCCAAGCATAGCTATTTTGGCAATAGTGATCTATCAGGTACTCTAGAGCTAAATAATCTCCTTTTCTTTGATATTGAGACTACCGGACTGGGTGGCTCCGGTACAGTTCCCTTCTTGATTGGTCTTGGTTCCATAACTGAGAACGGCTTCCAGGTCCGACAATATTTTCTCCCCGATTATCCCGACGAGGCCGCCATGCTGGAAGCGGTTCGCTTGGAAATAAAAAGTGATTCGACCGTAGTCAGTTATAATGGCAAAGCCTTTGATTTGCCGATCCTGAAAGACCGCTTTATTATTCATCGCGTAGAACGTCATCTGGAATTGGCCGGTCATATTGATCTTCTTTACTCAGTACGGAAACTATATCGACGGCGATTGAGCAACTGCACTTTATCGAATATTGAAAAGACTATTCTTGGCCATCATCGCCACGATGATATTCCCGGCTTTTTGGTTCCGGCGGTATATTTTAATTGGCTGTCAACGGAAGAGACAATCGACCTGGCTCGTGTGGTCAGACATAATCTTGATGATATTGTCTCCCTCTTTTTCATTCTACACCACCTCACCGAAGTTATGGAAGAACCGGCGAAAAAGATTACGGAACCGGATGATATTTATTCTTTTGCTCGATTACTCCAAAGCCGCGGTGAGAACAAGGAAGTATGGACACTATTGGAAGATTTCGGCCATATCCTACGGCAACAGGCACGTTATGATATTCTATGGCTCCATTCTCTTGCCTATAAAAGGGGCGAGCTTTTGGTCAAGGCGGTACCGCTTTGGGAAGAAATTGCCCGAACCGATTCAACAGAAAGTTTCTGGGCCCGGATAGAACTGGCCAAATATTATGAGCATCGCCAAAAAGATTATAATACGGCCTTAAAACATGCCCAAAGTGCTTGTGAGAACTGCCCTCGTCATACTTTTTCCCCGGAACTGGATAAACGAATCAATCGTCTCCGGCGGAAGCTCGCTCATTAATCCCGTTCTAAATAAATATAAAAAGGGGTCGATAATCTACTAAAGAGACAAGAAGCGCCTATGACTCAAGATATATTCTATAAAATACTGGATGATCACAAAGAGCTTTCATCGCTTCCCCAAGTTTTGGTTGAAGTCCTAAAGATATCATCTGACCCGGATTCCTCGGCGCAGGCGCTGGCATCAGTTATAATGAAAGATCCGGCTTTAACTTCCAAACTTCTACGGATGGTCAATTC
>JAPLUS010000375.1 GCA_026397495.1 Candidatus Zixiibacteriota bacterium
TGTCATAGATGGAACCAATATTACCTTTGAAGCTGATTATTTGCGTACCGGCTCAGGAGTTGTGCATGATGGCGTAAATGCTTCCGTGGTTCGTTCATCTATCACCTCCGTGGTTCTCGATTATGATCACTCGATGATCGGCGACATTGACGACGGAATTGGCGCTATTGACGCTGTGCGGGCCAGCTATCAGGGTTTTATCGGCGCATCTATGGCATGTACACTGCTGACAGGCCCGGCTTATACTGGCAATTGCACCATAACTCTTGGTGCCGCAACAGTTCCTCGCGGAATAGATGTCCCATTTTCTGTCACAATAAAAGATAGATCGGGCAATCTCCTGGGAGACCATACCTTGGTCGCCAGCGTTGGTGGTGGCGGTTCCGTCAGTAACGATACCCAGATGACCGATATGTATGGCGAGGCCTATGGATTCCTGTTGACAACCCCCACGGATACATCTATCGCGACTATTATATTGCGGGTTTATGATAATGATCCGAGAGGCGGCATAGCACTCTCAAAACAGGTCACTCTCGCTCGCTAAAGACTGTTCCTATTTTAATTAAGAGGGTCATTCCACCTGGAGAATGGCCCTTTTTATTATCTAAAAATGAGCTTGTGAAAAAAAGGACTCCAGCGTAGATTTATTCCATGCCCGAAATAAATAATGAAAACTGTAAAGCGGCTTCTTCCATAGATAAATTGACGGAGAATAGGGATGAAATTTAAGACCATAGAGCCAATCAAGGGAAAAATCCGCATTCTTGACCAGCGCCAATTGCCGCTCAAGATCGTATATAAAGATTATGATGATTTCCGGGACATTATTGAATCAATAAAGAGGCTTGAAATTCGCGGCGCACCGGCGATAGGAATTGCCGGTGCCTTCGCCCTGGCCCTGGCCGCCAGAGCCGAAGTCAAAATCGATCCGGAGCGATTAAAATGTCTATTGACTGATGTCGCCATGGAGATAAAATCGGCCCGTCCCACGGCGGTTAATCTATCATGGGCGGTTGATAGAGCCCTTAAGGCCGCTTGTCTCTATGAAGGGGATAATTTGGAAGAGCTCCGGATAGTAATCTGGGATGAGGCTATTAATATTCTCAGAGAGGATGAACAGATGTGCCACGCCATTGGCCAGAAGGGAGCGAAACTTATCAAAAATGGCGATACCATTCTCACTCATTGTAATGCCGGTGCGCTTGGAACGGGGGGAATAGGGACGGCGCTGGCGATTATCTATACCGCCCATAATCAGGGCAAAAGAATCAGGGTCTATGCCGATGAAACCCGTCCGATTCTGCAGGGCGCCCGACTGACATGCTGGGAGTTGATGCAGGCAGGTATCGATACGGTTCTTATATGTGATAATATGGTCGGATTCCTGATGAAGCAGAAGAAAATAGATCTGGTAATTGTCGGCGCTGATCGAATTGTCAAGAATGGCGATTTTGCCAATAAAATCGGCACTTATGGCGTGGCTGTTTTGGCTGAAAAGCATAAGGTTCCCTTTTATACCGCAGCCCCCTCGTCAAGCTTTGATAACCATATTGCCTCCGGCGAAGATATTCCTATCGAAGAACGTTCACCCAATGAGATTACCATCTGGAATGAGATCCAAATAGCACCGGCGGGAGTAAAAGTCTATAATCCGGCTTTTGATATAACTCCAGCGGAGCTGGTAACGGCATATATAACAGATAAAGGGATTATCCCCGGAGGGCGTTGTGGCGGTGAAACAGTGCCCACACCCCCTTCCGGCGAATTCAATTGACTTTCCCCTGAATGGCTATATATTTTATTTTGATATGGGTTTATTTAAAAAAATGCCTGAAATTTCGTGGGGAAATTTCATAACTTCTGTCACTGTCATTTCGGGCTATCAACCAAAAAGCTCCTCCGGTTTGCAGGATGAGTAAGGCGCTACAGTTTGCTTTTTATTCCCCAAAATTGTTAGCTTAACAGAATAAATTTAATTTTATGAGGAATATATGGCTATCATTTTAGATGGTTCAAACTTGACCGTTGAAAAGTTGGTCAAAATTGCCCGGGATAATGAAAAAGTTGAATTGGCGCCGGCCGCTCTGGAGCGGATTAAAAAATGCCGCGCCATGCTTGAGAAAAAACTCGAAGCCCGGGAAATTATGTATGGTATCAATACCGGTATCGGCGAATTTTCCGAAGTAGTCTTGGCCGATGAACAGATACAGGATTTCCAAAAATATTTAGTCTACAATCATGCCGCCGGTATCGGTGAGCCGGCGCCGATAGAATATGTCCGTGGTGCGATGGCTTCGCGAATCAATGTTCATGCTCACGGTAATTCCGGTATTCGTCCCGAAATCACCTTGACTTTTATGGAGATGCTTAACAAAGGGGTAACGCCTTTTGTTTGTCAGAAGGGTTCGGTGGGCGCCTGCGGTGATTTAGCGCCAATGTCGCAAATTGCTCTCCTCTTGATGGGTGAAGGTAAGGCCTATTATAAAGGAGAACTGCTGGACGGCAAAACCGCAATGGATAAAGCCGGTATTCCTATTCCCGGTCTAAAAGCCCGTGATGGATTGGGAGCTATTAATGGTTCCAATGTTCTCACGGCTATGAGCGCTATATTTCTTTATGATGCCGTCCATTGGCTTAAACAAGCCGAAATCGCCACGTCTATGTCTCTGGAAGCCCTCAAGGCCAATATGCGGCCATATCATCCCAAATTGCATGAAGTCCGCGGTTTTGCGGGAGCCGTCAGAAGTGCACGAGCGATTCGGAAATGCGTTGAGGGGGGGGATTTGGCTGAGGGGAGAGTTAAATGCAAGGTACAGGATGCCTACTCAATGCGTTCGACGCCGCAGGTGATTGGGGCGGCGCACGATGCTCTAAATTATGCCCGATTACAGGTGGAAATTGAACTCAATGGGGTCGGCGATAATCCGATATTTTTTGCCGAAGAAAATCTTCAACTCTCTGGCGCCAATTTTCAGGGGTCGCCGGTGTCACTTCCGATGGATATGGCCGGCGTGGCCATCTGTATGGTCAGTGTGATGTCGGAACGACGGATGAATCGGCTTAATAATCCGGCCTTGAGCGTAGGTTTGCCGCCCTTTTTAACCAAAGGGGCCGGAATGTTTTCCGGCCTGATGCTCAGCCAGTACACCGCTGACTCGTTGATTGTGGAACAGCGAATACTCTGCGCACCGGCCTCCATTCAGTCGATTCCGGCGGCCGCTGATCAGGAAGATTTTGTCTCGATGGGAATGAATACAGCTATCAAGAATTTCCAGATTTTGGATAATGCGTACGGAGTGTTGGGAATCGAATTTATGGCGGCGGCACAAGCGTTGGATTTACGCGATTATAAATTTGGCAAAGGCGTGACTAAGGCTAAGGAAGTTATCCGCCGCTATGTTGATTTTCTCGAAATTGATCGTCCGCTTTATCCCGATCATACAAGAATGCAAGAGCTGGTCAAATCGTGCGAGATTCTGCACGAGGTGGAGAAGGCAATCGGCCCGCTGGAATAGATTCGACTCTCGATAATATCATGAGTCTCGTAGATACAATGGCAGAACCCCCCGCCACGGCGGGTGGTTCTGCCATTTCACGCTTGATGATATTTGTGCGCGGCAGGCTTTAGGGAGTGTTGAAAAAGTCCCCAAAAAGGGGAAAAGCATACTTCCGAGAAAAATGTCATTGGTATTGTCATCCCCGACTCGATCGGGGATCTCCGCCACAGGCGGACTGGATTCCCCGCCGCGGCGGGGAAAGACAGGAAAAGAGCAACAATGACAGATTTGGATATTGAGTGGAACATACATAAGGCTCTTTTCCATAACATACACTTTTTCAACAAACCCTAAAGTCTGCCGCGCACAACATGATTTCATATTAAATCCATTTGTCGGGTTTCTCACTCGTTCACTTCGTTCACCGTTTCGAAATCCGACCTACAATTGCTCAACAAACCCATATTCTTTCAAAACTAATAGGCATTTATTCGTCGGCAACAGCATCCTTCCTGCTTGACCCTGCCCGTCCGGCAGGCGAGTCCCGGTTGCTAACATTATAAAATTATTGTTACTGAAACTGTGAAGAATCAC
>JAPLUS010000408.1 GCA_026397495.1 Candidatus Zixiibacteriota bacterium
ATCTATAGTTCTGATATTGTTCAATCCAAAGGTTGATAGAAAACTCAACGCTATCCCACCCCCTCTGGGTATTCCGCCATCTGACAGAGTCATTCTGATATGATAGACATCGAGACTATCAACTACTCCGGATTCGGGAATAACAACCAGACTGCCAAGGGGAGGGCATTTGAGCGCAGCCAGCTTGACGATTGAGCCCGGGCCACTATTTAAAAAAATAAGATTCTGGAGAGAGTCCGGGATATTATAATCAACTGATATGGCTATACCCGGCATGGGTATAAGCGTCAAAAACAGATATAGGATAATTTTTATAGTATTTTTATAATTCATAATAGAAAAAATATGGCTCGTTACTATTTCAGCAAAGGGTATGCCCTGTCCCCAGTCACACTTTTCCCCGTTTCAAAATGGTAAAAATTAGAACAACTATTTATGCTATTAAGATAAGTATAATAATATCAATGAAATATAGATTATAATCAAATTGATACTTCATTATGACAGTAATAGAAGAAAATCATCAAACTAAAAAGTGCATATATTCAGACGGCACACGCGAAATATATTGCGTTTATTATGCAATTCTATGCGCCCTTAACCGATTCGCCAATTATTGGCTCTTCTGGTAGCCGAAAGAACTGTATTTGTAAGGAGCATGGCTATTGTCATCGGGCCAACCCCACCCGGAACGGGAGTAATAAATGAGGCCCTGTCAAAGCATCCCTCATAATCGACATCGCCAACGATTTTATATCCTCTTTCTTCTTTCTGATCTTCAACTCGATTAATTCCAACATCTATCACAATGGCTCCATTCTTAATCATGTCGGCTTTGATAAATTGGGGGCGGCCCATAGCGGCTACCAGAATGTCAGCCCGGCGGCAGACCTCTTTTATGTTGGCTGTTTGGGAATGGCAGATAGTCACGGTGGCATTAGCCATCTTCTGCTTCTGAATAAGCATTGCCCCCAGCGGCTTGCCGACAATATTAGAACGACCGACTATGACCACCTCCCGGCCCGACGGGTCAATATTATACCTTCGCAATAATTCCATTACTCCATAGGGAGTACAGGACAGAAAAATCGGACGACCAAGAAGCATCAAACCGACATTATAAGGATGAAATCCGTCGACATCTTTTTCAGGATGAATTAAGAGCGTTATGGCCAACTCGTCAATATGAGTCGGGAGCGGCGACTGGACCAATATCCCATCAATATCATGGCGCCGGTTTAATTCTTTGACAATATCTTCGAGTTCCTTTTGAGATACTTCCGCCGAACGGCGGATAACCTCCGAATAGACGCCGATTTTTGCGCAAGCCTTTGCTTTGCTTTTGACATAAGATTCGGAGGCCGGATTATTGCCCACCAAAATCGCCGTCAAACCGGGAGTTATTCCGCTCTTTTTGAGTTTATCTATTTTGATTGCTAATTCGGCTTTAATTTCGTCCGATATTTTTTTGCCATCTATTATGGTTGCCGCCATATTCCTATGTTCCCTTAATATCAGCTTCTTCGGGTACTGTCCCGGAGTAATCTATTTTGAATCGCTCAATATGATCAGCGCCACCATCATCGGTGTCAATGGTGACAACAACGCCGGAAATCTTTAGACCCCCGGCAGCACAAGTAAATCGTTTGGGCATACCGGTTAGAAATCTTTCTGTGGAAGCCGTTTTATCCATACCAATAATGGAATCATGCGGACCGGTCATTCCAACATCGCTGATATATGCGGTCCCTCTTTCAGAAATGGTTTCGTCCGCCGTTTGAACATGAGTGTGGGTGCCAATCACGGCGGAGACCTGACCATCCAGAAAATGGGCCAAGGCCTGTTTTTCTGAAGTGGCCTCGGCATGAAAATCAACTATAATGGTCTCCGTAACCTCTCTAATTTTTCGCAGTTCTCTCTCGGCTACCCGAAAAGGGCAGTCAATTTCTTTTATGAAAAGCCGCCCCATAAGATTCAGGATGGCAACCTTGGTCCCGTTGATATCATCAATCAAATAGCCTACGCCGGGAACGCCGGACGGATAATTGGCCGGACGGAGAAGTTTGGGTTGTTCATCGAGATACTTCAGAATATCTATTCGGTCCCATATATGATTTCCGGAAGTCTGGCAATTGACGCCATAAGAGAATATCTTCTTTGACATCTCCGGAGTAATACCAAATCCGCCCGCGGCATTTTCAATATTGGCGATAACATAGTCGGCGGCATATTTTTCCTTAAGCGACTTGCATAACTGCGACAGAACAAACCGTCCCGGTTTGCCAACCACATCGGCGAAGAAGATAATTTTTATCTTGGGCATTAACATCTCCTACTTGGCATATTCGGTAGCCCTTGTTTCGCGAATGACGGTAACTTTTATCTGACCCGGATATTCCATTTCCTGTTCTATTTTCTTGGCGATATCTCCCGCCAGGATAGTGGTAGCCAAATCGTCAACGGTAGCGCACTCAACAATGACACGGATTTCGCGTCCAGCCTGGATAGCAAAAGCTTTTGAAACTCCGCGGAAGGAGTCGGCCATTTCCTCCAGTTTTTCTAATCTCTTGACATATGCT
>JAPLUS010000343.1 GCA_026397495.1 Candidatus Zixiibacteriota bacterium
TCCGGTTATGGCGGTCAGAATCGGCAAAAGACCTATTAAGCCCCACCAGCTTTCATAGGCTATTCCCATAATAATGATCGCCAAGCCAATGATAATTCTTATGTTTTTGTCCGGGGCGCCAATATTTGATTTCATTTTTCAAAACCTCCGTTTATAGATCTCCAAATAGTTTCATTGCGAATAATTAGTTTTATCTTTAAAACAACAGTTCTTGTTCGATGTTCCCCAAAAGGGAAATCTTATTCATCTTTAGACAGTTGACTTTAATCCGGTCGGGTGGCATATTTAGCAGGAAATTATTTTTGAGAATTCTATCAATATACCAATCAACCCTAATTAGGAGGAACAGAGATGTTCAAGGAATTTAAGGAATTTGCCATGCGCGGCAATGTGGTTGATATGGCGGTCGGTATTATCATCGGAGCCGCCTTCGGCAAAATCGTCAGCTCGATCGTGAGTGATATTCTCATGCCCCCGATCGGACTGCTTTTGGGGAAAGTGGATTTCTCCACTCTGTATATCAACCTTTCGGGCGGGAGTTATGCCAGTCTGGCGATGGCCAAGACGGCCGGAGCGGCGACCATAAACTATGGCCTGTTTATCAATACCATAATCGATTTTATCATAGTGGCGTTTGTGATTTTCCTCTTGATCAAGCAGATAAATCGTCTTAAACGCCAGCCGGTGGAGATCCCTACGGCAGCGGCAACCGAAAAAGAGTGTCCCTATTGCTTTTCACATATACCGGTCCGGGCGACTCGTTGCGCCTATTGCACTTCAGAATTGAAATAGGCAAAAGGAGCGTTCTATCTCCTATACAGCGCGGCCATGCTCCCCTTGTAATTTCTTATCGGTAATGATGAAAAAGACGTGGGAGGGGCGACACGATAATATGCCGTAGGGGTTTGATTTCTCAAACCCTCTTCTTGCTGTTTAATTTTGCGA
The DNA here is from genome assembly GCA_026397495.1 of Candidatus Zixiibacteriota bacterium. Classification (GTDB taxonomy): domain Bacteria; phylum Zixibacteria; class MSB-5A5; order GN15; family PGXB01; genus JAPLUS01. Next base: position 946 of record JAPLUS010000343.1, read on the forward strand.
TCCGGATTCATTTGCCGGTTCGGTCGGTTTCTGGAAATCTTCCAAGGCATGGGAGAAATGCATCTGCCTGATTTTCCACTCGCCATCGATCTTTTCGAGGACTCCGGTCCAGCGAACATTCTTCCAGTTGGCTGGACGGCTATTCCATTCGTTGAAATCATCAAGATAGCATGACCACCAGGCACATTCGCCCGAATGCGAGAGGGTGATCTGCATCTCCTTGAAATCCGAGCTGATTGCTTTGAAAGCCGGATTCATAAAAAGCTCTTCCGTGAGCTTTGTAAATTGGTCAAACCCTTTTATAGTCCCGGCATTATCCGGCGAAAACCAGAATAGAGAAGAATCCTGCACAAAGCACCGATATGATAAATCCTTGTCTTTGTTCAATGCCCATCGGATCGAGTCCTTAATTACCTTTTCGATCTTGGCTTTTTCTGCTACCGTATCCGTTTTTTGAGACATAGAGCTACAGCCTCCAAGCAATGCGATAATTGTGACAATGGTGACAACCCGAATAAGTTGTTTCATGTTTAAATTTCCCCTTATTGTATTTCAATCGTTGACAACGAAAGTATATTTATGACGAATGGAAAGGACAAAAAGATCACTTCTTTTCGGGGAAAATTGAAGGCAAGCCCTATTGGCGTTATACGTAAGACATACATATGGTTACAATTATAATAAATCGGACTGGATGGGTTTTTCCGGGTCGATTTCCCATTTCATCGGATTTTCAATTATATATTTTCTGATTTTGTAGAGGTCGTCATCATCGCGAATGACATGTTCGTAGTAATTGCGTTGCCAGATTTTTGTTGGCGCATCCAGCCTATGCCGACCGATATATTTCCTCCATTCATTTGCGCATGATGACTTGAATGCCCCGACAATTTGACCGAGTGCCGCATTTTTCCATTTATCCGGAATTGTAGGGGCGAGGCTTGTCCTCGCCCTTGATTTGCGGGCGACCGTCCGCCACTGGCGGATTCGCCCCTACAATTATAATAATGCCGTGAAGATGATCAGGCATTACCACAAATTCATCCGTTCTTATAGTTTGGAATTGGCTTGGCAAGTCTACCCATTGCTGTCTTATTATTTCTTTTAGGGGAGGGTAATGTTCAAAATATAATTCACACTTCTGCGTGCGAATCGTCACGAAATATCCCCCTTCTTGCGAATAATTGTATTCAGGAAGGCGAATCGAGCGGCGGCCAATGAATTGTCTATTTGGGTCATTTATTTCATTTCGATTATTATTCATAAATGCCAGAAAACAATTTTCATATATTCGTTATTCTATTTACAGATTAATAGAGGGGGACTGACAATGGCCGTCAGTCTAAATGGCACTGGAATTTATTTTCGGGCAAATCATGAAATACGCAGGAAAGATTTCGTAGGGGCTAATCCGCCAGTGGCGGATGTCCGCCCCTTATTTTTCAAAAACCATAATTATTTTCGATTGTACTACCGTATAAAATTGTAGTAGTAGGGGCGAGGCTTGTCCTCGCCCTTGATTTGCGGGCGACCGCGAGGGTCGCCCCTATAATCATAATAATGCCGTGAAGATGATCAGGCATTACCACAAATTCATCCGTTCTTATATTTTGGAATTGGCTTGGCAAGATTTGCGGGCGACCGCGAAGATCGCCCCTATAATCATAATAATGCCGTGAAGATGATCAGGCATTACCACAAATTCATCCGTTCTTATATTTTGGAATTGGCTTGGCAAGATTTGCGGGCGACCGCGAGGGTCGCCCCTACAATCATAATAATGCCGTGAAGATGATCAGGCATTATTACAAATTCATCCATTCTTTTATTTTGGAATTGGTTTGGCAAGATTTGCGGGCGACCGCGAAGATCGCCCCTATAATCATAATAATGCCGTGAAGATGATCAGGCATTACCACAAATTCATCCGTTCTTATATTTTGGAATTGGCTTGGCAAGA
>JAPLUS010000019.1 GCA_026397495.1 Candidatus Zixiibacteriota bacterium
GGACGCTCTCCCCAAAGGCGGTGAGGTCTCTATATCATCACGACAGATTAATAGTAAGGTGCAGGTTACCGTCAGCGATGATGGCACCGGTATCCCGCCGGAGATAGTAGAAACAATCTTTGAGCCATTTTTTACTACTAAGGGTGTGCAAGGGACAGGCCTTGGTCTGGCTATCAGTAAGAAAGTTATCAATGACCACGGGGGTGAAATAAGGGTCAAATCAACAGTGGGTCATGGAGCAGCCTTTATTATTGAGTTGCCGATTTATGAGGGGGGCGAAAACTGCTCCGGCGTAGCGGATCATAGTCCTTCTAAAAACATAAAGGCAAATATTCTGATTGTGGAAAATCTACCGGATATTCAGAGTATGCTTCAAGCCACTCTGACAACTTATGGATACAGAGTTGCTGTGGCCACCAATGGCGAGGAAGCAATGATGCAATGTGGCCGGGAGAAATTTGATCTGATGATTATAGGTTTTAGTCTGCCCGGTATTGGTGGTTTGGAACTGGTGTCGCAGATAAGAAATTTTGATAAAAAAACCAGGATCATTTTGACCAGCAGCTGGGAAATTGACCACAGCATTTCCGAATTGATATCAAAGGGGGTGGACAGCATCATCACCAAGCCTTTCACAATGGAAATGATTTTGGAAACACTCGAAAACCTGCTTTCCTCGGAAAGGGTGACGCCCTAAGTATTTATTCCCGTCTCTTTTAAAATCTTAAGGAATTCCCAATTTTGCTGTTGCTTCTGGCAGAATTATCTGTATCTTGTGCAAGATTCTTCGGGGTGAGGTGAAATTCCTCGATCGGCGGTTAAAGGCCGCGACTTCCGCGATAGCGGAACTGAGTCGGTGAAATTCCGGCTCCGACGGTACAGTCCGGATGAGAGAAGAACAGTATAATAATTGTGGATATGGTACACCCCAGTAGAATTGGGGATTTTTTATGCCTGAGAGCGCTATTAAGAAATTCTTGAGAATGACCTTGGCACTGGCCGAAAAGGGTCGGGGGCAAACTTCCCCTAATCCTATGGTCGGGGCGGTCATTGTGAAGAACGGTAAAATTGTTGGCCAAGGATATCATAAAAAGGCAGGCGGGCCCCATGCTGAGATTATAGCGCTAAAACAGGCTGGGGGGGAGTCTAAAGGCGCTACCCTGTATATCAATCTTGAGCCTTGCTGTCATTTTGGCCGTACCAATCCCTGCACCGATACTATCGTTGAAGCGGGAATCAGGGAGGTTGTTTATGCCATAAAAGATCCAAATCCAAGAATGAATGGACAGGGCGCAAATATGCTAAAAAAGGCCGGCCTGAAGGTTAGCGGCGGTTACCTGCGGGAAGATGCGGAACGGCTCAATGAAGCCTATCTTAAATTTATCCGGACAGGACGTCCTTTTGTTACGCTGAAGATGGCGCAATCGCTTGATGGGCAGATTGCCACTATCAGCGGTGACTCGAAGTGGATTTCCGGGATGGCCGCCAGAAGATTGGCTCATCGACTGCGAGCGGAAAATGATGCGGTAGTAATTGGGGCAGGTACTGTGCTGACTGATAACCCTTGTCTGACGG
>JAPLUS010000438.1 GCA_026397495.1 Candidatus Zixiibacteriota bacterium
AATTTAAGGGGCAATTTATTCGACAAGGTTAGGGAACTCTCGATCCCATTCTATCGTTTAGAAAAATGAAACTTATTTAAAAAATAGAAAGGATACAGCAATGAAAGAGCGAAATGGAATTGTAACGATGAAAGGCAATCCCCTGACTCTTCTGGGAAATGAACTTAAGCTTGGCGATACCGCACCGGAGTTTGAGCTTCTGGATACCGATATGGCCCCTTTCAAACTATCTTCCGCCAAAGGGAATATTTGTATAATTTCCTCAGTTCCCTCTCTTGACACTCCGGTTTGCGACATGGAAACTCGCCGCTTTAATAAAGAAGCAACCCGCCTGGGCCCCAATGTGACCATACTGACAATCAGTATGGATTTGCCATTCGCCCAGAAAAGATGGTGCGGTGCCGCCGGAGTTGATAATGTAAAGACTCTGTCAGACCACCGCGACGCCTCCTTTGGAACCGCTTACGGCGTTTTAATAAAGGATTTACGGCTTCTTGCCAGAGCTGTCTTTGTGGTCGATCAAAAGGGGATTATACGATATATCCAATTTGTCAAGGATGTTACCAACGAGCCGAACTACGAGACTATTATGAACGCGGTTGCTAAGCTATTATGATTTAGAATGCAAAAAAGATTTTTGAGGAATTTAGGAACCCTTGACCGCCATATCTTGTTAAATATCACAAGGTGAAATAGAAAATATAATGAGTAAATTAAACAGGTCAGGGAAAGGAAAATCAAATGATTAGCGAGAAAATGCTGAAGACTCTCAACAGTCAGATAGTTGAGGAATATTTTTCGTCTTATCTTTATCTATCAATGGCGGCCTATTTCAAATCAAGCAACCTCGATGGATTCGCCCATTGGATGCAGGTTCAATCCGGTGAGGAAATGGGGCATGCGATGAGGATTTATGATTATATCCATCATCAAGGTCGTGTGATTTTGGGCACTATTGAAAAACCGACGGCAAAATGGGCTTCGCCTCTGGCCGCCTTTGAGGCCGCCTATAAGCATGAACAGAAGATTACCGGCCTGATTCACGATTTGGCTAATCTGGCTATTGCCGAAAAAGACCACGCCACCAATATCTTTCTCCATTGGTTTGTAACCGAGCAGGTAGAGGAAGAAGAATCGGTAATGGAGGTAATCCAGAAACTCAAAATGGTCGGCGCTTCGGCACAAGGACTTCTGATGCTCGACCATGAATTGGCCGGACGCAAATAACCGAATCTTTTAATTCATCCGAGAGCTTTCTGCGGAATAGGGAAAATCCCCTATTCCGCATTCTATTAAGTGATGTTATATTATTCTCCAAATAATCGGCTCCTGGCCGGTGATCTTCAAGAAGAAGGGAGACTCTATCAATGACCATAGGCGCTGACCGCAGATTCAACCAAGAGAGAGATAAACTCAATAAAATCGTGATGAAATATGCCGGACTCACTGTCAAACGATTCTATAATATAGATCATCAGGTTTATCAGGATGGCGCTCTCTCGGCCAAAACCAAGGAATTGCTGGGTATGGTCTCATCCCTGGTACTAAGATGTGATGATTGCATTTTATATCATTTAATACAATGTAAAGAGAAAGGGGTGAGCGATGCCGAATTGGATGAGGCTTTATCAATAGGCTTGGTTGTGGGAGGGAGTATCACCATCCCCCATCTCCGGCGGGTATGGAAAGTATGGGAAGAGATGAAGAGCTCGTTGAAAAAGCGTCAAAAAAGGGAAAAACATACTTCTTGAAAAAATGTCATTGGAATCGTCATCCCTGCCCTGATCGGGAATCCAGAGAGGGCGGGGAGAAACTGGATTCCCGCCTTCGAGGCTGTGTCATAATTATTATTTTGGTATGGTATTAAATATTTATTAGACTGTTTTCATCATTATAAATTAAGGAGTATCAATAAATGGCCTATAAATATGGAGAGCGTCATCAAGTG
>JAPLUS010000404.1 GCA_026397495.1 Candidatus Zixiibacteriota bacterium
CTGGCTAATCCCGTTATCGAGGATTTTCAGGTGGAGTACGAGAAATGAGATTCGGCGTGGTAACTTTCCCCGGCTCGAATTGCGATTATGATGCTTATTCCGCCATAAAACTCATAGGGGAGAAAGTCGAATTCCTCTGGCATCAGTCGGCGGACCTGCTTAATTCTGATGTGATTATATTGCCGGGCGGCTTTTCCTATGGCGATTATCTCCGTTCCGGCGCCATTGCCCGTTTTTCGCCCATTATGAAAGAGGTAATCAAATTTGCTTCTACCGGGGGAATGGTGATAGGTGTTTGTAATGGCTTTCAAATATTAGTTGAATCAGGATTGCTTCCCGGAGCCCTGATGCGAAACGACCAGCTTCGTTTTTCATGCAAATATGTATATCTCAGGGTGGAACGGATAGATAATCCTTTCACCTCCGGTTGCATCCGGGGAGAAGTATTGAAAATCCCCATTGCGCACAAGGATGGCAATTATTATAATTTTCAGGCAGACATCGAAACTCTAAAAAGGAATAATCAAATCCTGTTCAGGTATTGCGATAAGAATGGCCATGTTACCGACGAGAGTAATCCCAATGGCTCAATTGATAATATTGCCGGCGTGGCTAATAGCGGGGGGAATGTCATCGGAATGATGCCTCATCCGGAAAGAGCGGTAGAAAATATATTGGGCTCAGCGGATGGGCTAAAAGTGTTTAATTCGATAAGAAATTATTTTACGCAAGGTGTGAAAATTGAAAGGACGTGAACTTACTTTTATTATTGTATCGTTGTTGCTGGGTGCAATAATTGGCGGCTTCATGGGAGATGTGATTGGCAGTCTCTTGCCGCCCAGTGCGGCCAAAACCCTCTTTAGCAAATCGATTCAGATTGGGTTTGAGACAACGCACGTGGAATTTTACGCTATCTCATTCACTATCGGCATAATGTTCAAGATAAATTTCGTGTCTGTTTTAACCGTGTTATTAGTAATAATCTATTTTAGATGGTGGTATATTTAGCCGGACTTTAGCAAGGAGTTAGTGATATGTTTGGACTGGGATTACCGGAATTAATGTTAATATTTCTTGTGGTTCTTCTTCTGTTCGGCGCTAAGAGGATACCTGATATTGCCCACGGTTTGGGCAAGGGTATTCGGGAATTTAAGAGAGCTCTTAAAAATACCGAGGAAGAGGGCATTCGGGAATTTAAGGAAGTTCTTAAAGATACCGAAAATGAAGTTAAAACGGCGGTCAAGGAATCCGATCAGAGGAAGAGTAATATCGAAAACAAACACAATGGCTAAATTTACCGAAGAAGACGCAAAGAAAATAGGGGCCGTCCTGAATTGCGAGAGATTCGCTCGGGAGAAGGATCATTTCCGCCTTAAAGTAACCAATAAATCAGAAAAAAGGGTGCTCATCCTGGAAATATATCCGGAGATATTTCTTGGACGCACCAGGGGTATGCTGGTAGTTGTTTATACCGGCAATTCCCATTTGCAGTTGCATAATTGCTCCGGATATGTTATTTCCGAGGAATTGGGCGAGGTTACTTTTGTCGTTGAGACCGAGAAACAGCTTTCCGGTTTGGTGGTTGAGAAAGGAGCCTCCTGTTCTCTTTATGCCGGTATGGACCGTCACCTCATTTCCAGCGATTTTACCAAGCTTGGGGTGGAGGTGATGCTTTCCGGCGTAGCTTTATCTTTGGCTGAAGATATTATTGGTCCCGGAAAAGAATAGAAGCCTTCCCGCTGTTTTTAATTAAACAGAGACGCCTCTCTTGGGGGTAAAGGAATCAATGAAATCAGACAGCGCCGCTGAAATTTCTCCGGCTTTCTGATATCTTTCTTCAGGATTTTTCTTCAAAGCTTTTGCAATTACCCGATCAAATAATAAAGGAACTGATTTATCGACTGCGGAGGGCATTTCCGGCTCGGTGTTGACTATATGATATATCAGGGAAGTTAGATTTTCACCCCGGAATGGGCGCCGATGCAACAGCATTTCATACATCACAATTCCAAGGCTGAAAATATCGGTCCGGTGATCGACAGGTTTTCCCTGAAGCTGTTCGGGTGATATATAGTTGGGCGTTCCCATAGCAATACCGGTGCGGGTCATCGATGAGGAATCAACGCGGGCAATTCCAAAATCCATTACTTTTGCGGCATAGTCGCTCAAAATCATTATATTGGCCGGTTTAATATCGCGATGAACGATTCCCCGACTGTGAGCATAATCAAGGGCGGAGCATATTTGTGCTATAATCTGAGCAATAATGCGGTAGTTAAATTTCACTTTGCGGCGAATCATTTCCTCAAGGGTTTGGCCCTGGAGATATTCCATGGCAATATATTGCAAATTACCTTCCGTTCCCACATCATAGATGGTAACAATATTGGGATGAGATAATTTTCCCACCGCCTGAGCTTCTCGGAAAAGGCGCTCCTTTAGTTCAGCT
>JAPLUS010000134.1 GCA_026397495.1 Candidatus Zixiibacteriota bacterium
ATCCATATACGATATTAATACATCCAGCCCCATAATATCCGCCAGAGACAATGGGCCGATATTAAATCCATAGCCTAATCTCATGGCTCGGTCAATATCTTCGGCGGTCGATATTCCTTCCATCAAAACATACATGGCTTCATTAATTAGCGGGACCATTATCCGCGTGGTGATATAACCGGGATACTCGCGAACAGGTATGGCCGTTTTCCCCAAATTGTGGGCGAATTCACAGACCTTCCGGTAAGTCTCCGGCGAAGTGTCCTGACTCTGAATAATTTCAACTAAAGGGACGGCCGGCACCGGGCATAGAAAATGCAGTCCGATTATTCTGTCCGGTCGCTTGGTAATAGTTCCCAGCGCTGTAACCGATAGGGTGGCGGTGTTGGTTATAAATATTGTCTCCGGCGGACAAATGAGATCAAGTTTTTTTAATAGCTCCTGTTTCGAGACCAGATTCTCCGGAATCGATTCTATAACAATGGAAGCTTCCTTGGCTATCTGCAAATCGTCAGATGGGATAATTCGAGCCAGAATCGCTTTTTTATCGGACTGAGTCAAAGCCCACCGGCCAATGGCACGATTAAGGCTTCCGCTGATTTTATCGAGGCTTCTTTTTACTATTTCTATGTTGAGATCAATCAAAATTGCTTCGAAGCCGGCCGCGGCAACCGCTTCGGCTATTCCTTGTCCCATTACCCCGGCGCCGATAATGACGATTCTATTTGATGCCATGCACTAAACCTTCAGTCAGTATGTGAAAAAAATAACAAGTTATCCGCCTAATATATGAATTTACTCCTAACCCGCAAGGGTTTTTTGGCAAACTTATTATGGATTCTGACCAAGAGCCAATCGCTATTGGATTCATATGAAGATGCCGGTCAACGTTACCGGGTAACATTTTTCTTGACATAATTCAAGATTGCTTATATACTTACAAGCTTGGATAGATTATCAGATTCGACAGATGACAATAAGTTATTGGGCGATTAGCTCAGATGGTTAGAGTACTTGCTTGACATGCAAGGGGTCACTGGTTCGATCCCAGTATCGCCCACCATTTTTGGCGAGATGCAAGATATATTCTGTGGTCTATACCCGCCAATAATTGTATGAATGGATTAAGTGAATAGAGAAATAATAATCAGATTTCCGGACGGATCAGAAAAGAATTTCCCCAAAGGTATTACCGGTTTGGAAATAGCCAAATCGATTTCACAGCGTTTGTCCAAAGATGCTATAGCCGTGAAAATTGATGGGCAACTCCGGGATTTATCATCCGGCATAATGACGAATGTGGCCATTGAAATAATTACTTTTGACTCTATCGAAGGGAAACATATCTTCTGGCATTCTACTTCGCATATTATGGCGCAGGCGGTAAAAGAGCTTTTCCATGGGGTTAAACTGGCCATTGGCCCCTCGGTGGAAGAAGGATTTTACTATGATTTTGACATATAAAAGCCTTTCTCGCCGTAAGACCTGCAGAAGATTGAAAAGCGAATGACTGAAATTATAGATGGGAAGGCTGAATTTAAGCGGGAGGATACCAGTCGGCATGATGCCTTAGAAAGATTTGGGAAGGCCGACGAACCATATAAGGTTGAAATGCTGAATAGAGATATTCTTGATGACCAAGTTTCACTCTATAGGCATTCAGCTTTCGAAGATCTTTGCCGAGGTCCGCATATTCCCAACACCGGATTGGTAAGAGCCTTTAAGCTTATATCCACTTCGGGAGCCTATTGGCGTGGGACTGAGAACAATAAGATGCTGCAGCGGATTTATGGCGTTTCCTTTCCCAAGAAGAACCTGCTTGATGAATTTCTCATTCGAATGGAAGAAGCCAAGAAGCGCGATCATAGAACTCTAGGGAAACAATTAGAGCTATTTCATATCACCAATGAGGTTGGCGCCGGCCTTGTCCTTTGGATGCCCAAAGGGGCGGCTATAAGAAATCAGATTGAGAATTTTTGGCGCGAGGAACATATTAAAGGTGGCTATGAAATTGTTTATTCTCCGCATATAGCTAATCTCGAATTATGGAAAAAATCCGGGCACACTGAATTCTATATCGAAAGTATGTATCAACCGATGAAAGTCGACGAAGCTCAATTCCAGATAAGGCCGATGAATTGCCCATTCCATATTATGATGTACAAATCCCGCCGCTGGAGCTACCGCGATTTGCCGCTTCGTTGGGCGGAATTAGGTACGGTCTATCGCTATGAAATGCCGGGCGTGCTTCATGGCCTAATGCGGGTTCGTGGTTTTACTCAGGATGATGCTCATCATTTTGTCGCTCCCGATAGAATGGAAGAAGAGTTAGTTTGGCTGATTAAATTTTGCATACATATACTGGATCCATTCCATTTCAAGGAATATGATATCTATTTGGCTACCCATCCAGCCGATGCTATTGGTGATCCGAAAGACTGGGAAAAGGCCGAAAATGGACTTCGTCGGGCTCTGGATATATTAAATCTGAAATATCTGACCGATACGGGCGGAGGCGCTTTCTATGGGCCCAAAATAGATATTAAAATAAAGGATGCCATCGGCCGAAGCTGGCAATGCTCTACTATCCAGTTTGACTTCAACTTACCGGAACGGTTTGATATGACTTTCACCGATAAGGATGGCCAGGCAAAACGGCCTTTTATGATACACCGCGCCCTTCTTGGCTCTATCGAAAGATTTTTTGGTGTCTTAATTGAACATTATGCCGGTAAGTTCCCTTTATGGCTGGCCCCGGTCCAGGTTAGAATATTGCCTATCACTGATGAGTTCAATGCTTATGGTGAAACCGTGTAAACCATTGAATCAAATTTAACATAAGGGAGGAAGATATAGCTCAGAAAGGAATTCGGGTCAACGAACAGATAAATATTTCACCGGTTCGATTGATTGGGATTAACGGGGAGCAGATTGGAATTGTACCTGTTAGAGAAGCATTAGAAAAGGCCCGTGATGCCAATCTTGATCTGGTGGAAGTCTCTTCGACCAGTTCCCCGCCTGTATGCCGGATAATGGATTTTGGAAAATATAAATATGAACTGGCAAAGAAAGCCAAGCTGGCCCGAAAAAAACAACATGTAGTGCAATTGAAAGAGATGCGCTATCGGCCCAAAATTGACGAACACGATTTTCAATTTAAGACCAAACATGTGCGCGAATTCCTTATGCAAGGCAGCAAGGTTAAGACTTTTGTTATGTTCAGCGGACGCGAAATGGCGCATACCGAATATGGTTATAAACTTATTGATAGAATAATCCAAGAATTGAGTGAGATTAGTACTATTGAACAAAATGCCCGGTTGGAAGGAAGAAACCTATAGATGATTCTTAATCCCAAACCGCAGGCACAAAGACCAAAACAGAAAAGGACAGAGGATGCCAAAGATAAAGACAAACCGGTCGGCAGCCAAGCGGTTCAAGAAGACAGCGACCGGAAAGATTAAACGGAAGAAGGCGTTTCATTCCCATATCTTAACCAAAAAAACAACGAAGAGAAAAAGAAAACTCCGCCATTCAAGTTTGGTCAGCAAGGCCGATAGCAGGCGGATTAAAAGACTGATTCCAT
>JAPLUS010000270.1 GCA_026397495.1 Candidatus Zixiibacteriota bacterium
AGATCGGGCGATAAAGATGCTTATGTCGAGGCCGCTGAGCGCTTCCATAGGGAAATTTGGGCCTATGTATACCGGCTTTGCGGTGATCGCGAATTGGCGGCGGATATCTGCCAAGAAACGGCGATTGCTGTGTGGCGTGCCGCCCCCGAATTTGCAAATATCAAGGCATTGCGAGCCTGGATCTACCGGGTTGCGCATAACAACTACGTCGATCACTACCGCAGGTCGAGGACGCAGGTGGTGGCGCTTGATGATGAGGTTGGCGCAGTCACCGGAGATGTCCTGGGAGAGGTGGTCAGGCGAAGTGAGATAGAGCAGGCATTGGCGCATCTGCCGGATCATATTCGCCATGCGATTATATTGACGAAGGTGCAAGGTTTGACGACTAATGAGGCGGCGGAAGTGCTGGAAGTCCCGGCAGGCACGGTCAAGTGGTGGGTGTCGGAATGACTCACAATGCTGCGAAAATTGATGACAAATTCCGAGGAATGGCAGTGATGATAATTATGAAAAACCTAAGGTCGTGGTTTGCGGATAGGAAATCGAACAGGGAGCTGGCACGGCGATTGTCGAGCATGGAAGCGCCGGAAGTCCCCGAAGAGGTTCGACGAACGTGGATGGATATACCGTCGGTGGATGCGCCGGTTTCTACGCCTGGGTTGGTATTCAAACCCTGGGCGATTGCCGTGCTCATAGTTGTTATGTTGCTACTATTTCCACCTAAAGGGGGAATCGATGCTTTTGCGGAGGCTTTAACGGAAGCCACGAAACCGCCGGTTGTTCCTGGGATTTCATGCAGTTTCTTTTTGGGATTTTCGGGATATTGGATGCAATTCTTGGCCAAGGAACCGGCAGTTTCGCCTACTATTAAGGCGATTTCTGTCATAGTCGCGCTAGGATTTCTCGTAGCGTACACGCTGGCTTGTGTGGCCTTTGCCATAGTACAATTCAAGGGGGGACTAAAGGCCTACCTGCGCTATATGGCGTTAATGATGCTAGGAGCGGCAGTGTTTCTTTTTTTCTATGGCATAGTCATTGCTCCTCTCTTGTCCCAAATGAATCCGGCTGTTTGGTGGCTTTCATTGGTAGTCGGTGTAATGTTTGCTCCCATGTTTGTGAAATTGATGTTCAGATGCGGTAGTGAAACCGGACCATGTAATCCTGCCTGAAAAACAAGAGCTATTCCCCATATAACTCGTAAGCGTTTATAAGCTGCTTTAGGTTTTTCACTAAGTCCTTGTAAATGTCTTTGCGGTCGCCTATTGCCAACAATAGGACAACGAGTTCGGAGTTTCGAACTTGGTATACAATCCTGTAATCACCATGACGTATTCTATAACAATGATCTACAGCAGTAATCTTCTCAACACAATTAGGGAAAGGGGTATCGGCCAGTGAGTCGATTTCTTCGCCCAGTATAATCTGGTCGGCTTTCGACAATTTCTTAAACTGGCGCAGTGCCCGCGAGCTGAAAACTATTTTGTGGGACATTCTTGTGCTTACAAACCAAGTTCAGCCTTTATTTTGCTCCAGGGTATGGTTCCATTTGCCGCTACCTCCTGGAGCGCCGCATTTGCATCTTGTGCATCTTTGATATCTTCAAGCTTTGATATGATGCGTTCGAGCAATTCTAGATCGGCCATCGGGATGAGAGCCACAGCTTTTCTCCCATGTTTGGTAACGATTATCCGTTCATGGCCATATTCTGCACGGCTAATGATTTCGCTGAACCGGCTTCGTGCCTCCTCAGAAGTAATAGTATCACCCATTGTTATGATCACTCCTCGTCTAGGGCTCCTGGCTTTTCTGTATCTTTTGTACAGAATGTAAATACTGTAAGGATTGTACCATATATTTTCGAGATTGTAAACATTTTTTGACCCATTTTCCA
>JAPLUS010000312.1 GCA_026397495.1 Candidatus Zixiibacteriota bacterium
GCCGGAAGCAAGTGAAAATGCCGCCGTCGTATTTTCCGAAACCGGCAGTTCAATCCTCTTGATTTTCGAGAGATATTTCACTCTTGACTGAGCCTGTTTGGTTTTCTGGCCGGCCATATTACGGCGGATAAAATCCTCAATCCGCTTTATCTCTTCCTGCTGATGTTTATAAAGGTGCTGTAATTGGTTCTGCCGTTCCTTTCTTTCATCCAGATATCTTTCGAAGCCATTAAAATATTGTTCGATTTTTCCCCCCGACAAGTCCCAGACCTTATTGACGGCATTATTCAGAAAGGTATGATCGTGAGATACAATTATATAAGCCTGGCCGAGTCCGCCGAGGTATTCTTCAAGCCAGATAGTTGAATCTATATCAAGATGATTGGTTGGCTCGTCAAGCAGTATAAGATTGCTTCGCCCCGCCAGAATTCTGGCCAGTGAAGCTCGATTTTTTTCGCCTCCGGAAAAACTGGATAAGGAATTGTAGAATCTATCCTCTTCAAATCCCAGTCCCAGCAGAATGAACTTAAGCTCGGCCTCGAAATCATATCCGCCGGCGGCCTCAAAGCGGTGCTGTATATCGCCCAATTTTTCGAGTAACGGTGCTGATTCCGTGTACCGCTGTAATTCTCCCTCGGCTGTCTCCATTTCTGTTTTTAGGGAAAGGAGGTCTTCTCTGGCGGCAGAGACATAATTGAAGAGAGGAATCTGCTGGTCGCCGGCAAACTCTTGCTTTAGATACCCGATACGGCAGTCTTTTGCTCGGACTAATTGACCGGAATCCGGTGTCAACCGGCCAACTATTATTTCGAAAAGAGTAGTCTTACCTATTCCATTAGGCCCGACAAGTCCAATTCTATCAGCTTCATTGACCGAAAAAGAGAGTTCGTCAAAAATATTTTGGTCATTGAACTGTTTGGAAATACTTTCGCCGGCAATAAGTGTCATTTCCTTTGATTTCCATTCCTTTTTAGGGGGAGAGAATCATCGCAACTGCTAATAGCACTGTTATAGCCCAAAGTAAAATCTCCCGGAATGTCTGTCCGAATCAAACCTTGGCGATAATTATCTCCAATGGCTCATTATAGGGCAATAGACAGTATTTTTCAAGGCCCAATATTTAAGGAGTAGAATCAGAATAAAGACCGGTGCCATGACCGCCGCCGAATTGACGAAATTTAACATACATTAGATTGCAGAATCATTTTCTATATGGCTGATCAATATATTTTATGCAGAGATCACGCTGATAAGCGGCTAACGGAAGAGTCAAGGCACGCTGGTAAAACTCGATGGCCTTTTTATGATTTTGGCTAAGATCGTAAAGGTTCCCCAATCCAATCAGAGCTTCGCCCTGATGAAAAGGCCGTCTTTCAAAAAATAGAGCCAGTTCGAGGTATTTTTCGGCATTTTCAAAATCCTCGAGGCCCAGATAGGCCAAACCCATTCGAAGTTTATAGGTGGGGTCTTCGGGAGCTTTGGCCGCCATGTCAGAAGACCAGGCCAGGGCATTGGTAAAATACTTGTTAGCTGCTGTTGAGTCGAAGTTTGAACCTTTTGCACCATACATTTTTCCCAGGAAAAGCTGAAATTCAATCTTACCTGGCGTCGATTTTTCGACCGGATAGAATTTTTCAGCCAACTTAATGGCCTGACCGGTATCGGCCTTTATGGCCAGGATTTTGGCTTGAAGGAGTCTGGCGGTAGCGTAAGTGGAGTCAATGGATACCACTGCATCAAGTTTTCCCCAAGCCATATCATATCTGGCGTCCATAAGCATAAGGTTGCCCATAATTTGATAATATTGGGCACGGGTTGAATCCATTACTATTAATCGCTTATATCCTTCCTCGGCCTTATAATAATGGCCATACTGATAATATGTCAACGCCAATTTCTCCCATGTGGCTGCCGAGTCGACCCGTGTTTGATCATACTTTGTCATCTCTTCATAATATTCAATCTGTCTATGGCTCTGGAAAAGAGCGCCGGCGCGAGCCGCATATAAATCGAATAAAGAACGTTTAAGGGAAATAGTGTCCAGATAATTTTGCCATAATATCTCAAGCGAATCTATCGGGAGTGAATATACCTTTCAGAAATTCATCATTAGTGTCAAATCATCCGATTTTTCGTAAAGCTGTTTTACCTTATCTATCCCATAGCTGTCCGCCAGAAATTTGATGAAGGAGGCCGCGGTTACTTCCGCCGTGTGCGGACTGGCCGAATAATAACCTGATGTGGTCAATAGTTTTTTAATTTCGGGGAAACCTTCCTGTTTTCTTATTTTTTTCATTTCATAGGTTACGAAATCGAAATATCCGGCCAAACCCTCGACCAGGAAAGGCGGGGCGTATCCCCAAAGACGTAGGAGTTTAAGCATATTGGGGAGCATAGCATCGGTGGAAACAAAATCTTGGCTATAAATGCTGTAGACATTGGCGCGTCCGGGGTCGATAGCATATCCAAAACGCTTATCCCAATTGATGGAGGGTGATAAACAGGGACAGAGATAATAGCTCGTTTTACCCGGCGCCGTTATATCAAGAGCATTTCGGAAATAAGCATAATCAGTTTCCAAATAATTTTTGATATTATTCCAATCGAAATCAGCCAAAGAACCTTTGACATAATAAATATCGAAATTGGCCGATGGGTCATACTCATATTGACCGGCAACATCAGGATCATAAGCGCAACGGGAGGTATCTATGATGACAAGGGAACGCGGGCTGATAAGCAGCTGATAGACGGAGCTGTCTTTCCCTGGGATATTCTCAATGCGGGCGGGCAGATTATATTCTGAACGAAAGCGCTCCCCGGCAGTAAAGGGGGTAGAGCCAACTGTTACCAGATGAGTCGTAAATTCGACCGATTGAGAATCAGCTTCTTTAAGTTCGACTCTCAGACTGAAATTGACCAGAAAGGCGCTCAAAGGTTTTCCCATTAAAACCTTGATAGTGTCTCGGGTGATTTCAAAATATTTTTCGATTGTGGCCGGTTTCTGACGGACAATCAGTTCGAAAGCGACGCCGTTGGGAGGGGTGATCGGAGTCGGACCCGCCCAAACACCGGCTGAAAGCAACAGCAACATTAAGAATAAAGAATTTTTTTTCATAAATACCCTTTGGGGAAAAAAGATTATTATTTCATTGATATTCAAGTTTCCTCGATAATGATTCGGCTATCTTTAAGAATTGGAAGAACTGGCATCGAATCCGTCTCGGTCGCCATATTGACGTCGGCTTCGAATCCAAGCTTGGTCAAATAGCGACCGTGCTCTCCTCGGGAGATCGTTTGTTTGAGAGTTCGGCTGTTACTTCGGTAAAGGAGAAGAGCCAATGAAGCGGCATCGTTTAATTCCATCTCCGTTTTTTCATCGGTTGCCAGCCGGTGCAACAACATTCCACCACAGAGGGTATCCTCAATCGAGAAATCGCCATTCTGTCCGGCGCAGATAATAACAATGTCGTTCCCTGCCTGCGCCGTTCTTTTAACTACTCTGGATATATTTACCAGTGCTCCGGTTAGAATCAATTTCGATGCCGCCGTCCGGTTATAGACTCTGGTGCCGTTGGATGTTGTCAAAATAATGGTCTTACCCTTTACTTTTTCCTCCGTATATTCAAGCGGAGAATTACCTAAATCGAAACCTTCTATTTTGAGGCCATTCCGTTCTCCACCTAAAACTGTCGTTTCAATTCCGATTTTAGTCCTCATCTCGGCGGCCTCACCCGGCTCCATTACCGGAATTACCGCCCTGGCTCCGGATTTTAGCGCCTGGCAGATGGTGGTCGATGCCCGCAGGATGTCGATAACAACCAATGTCTTATCTGACAGCTGTGACTCGATATTCGGCACTGGCACCAAAAATAGGTCGATCCGCATTAGCGGTGAGTCCCTTCTTTATAAAATGGAGGCTTGACAACAGTGGCGGGAAATAGCTTAT
>JAPLUS010000178.1 GCA_026397495.1 Candidatus Zixiibacteriota bacterium
AATTGATAAATAATTTTGGAAGTATAGACGACTGAATCCACCCCAGACAATTCTTGTCGTCTCCTTATAAAATTCCTTAACAAAGTAAAACTCACAAGTATTAAATCTTATAGGGAGCCACAAGTATATTAATTAATATTATAATTATGTCAAGTATATTTTTATCGATTGGCCACAAAAAAGGGCGGCCAATGACTTGGCCGCCTTTTCCCCGGTCGTATGACTTTTAGAGAATCTTGGCCATTTGCTTCTGGAAATCATCATAGTGATTCAGGCCGATAAGCCGCCCTTTCTCAAGGCCGTCCCGACCGACAAATATTGTAACGGGAATACCCATGGTTACGCCAAAGGCAATCTGAGCATCATTATTTGACATAAGCATTACCCACGGCATCTTATTTTCCGCGGCAAAATCCCTTACTTTGCCGGGTATATCATTAACCGCCAATCCTATTATCTCCAACCCCTGAGGCTTATACTCGGCATATATTCTTTTCAGATCCGGCAACTCGACGCGGCAAGGCGGACACCAGGTACCCCAGAAGTTTAAAATCAGCGGACCTTTCCCTTTGAACTCTTCAAAGGCCCGCATTTTCCCGTCAATATCGACCGCCTTGAAAGTAGGCCCGGCCGACTTGACTGCAAGACCCGCTGTTGCCGCACGTTGATTTTCCGCCTGTTTATCATTTGATGAACAAGAAACCAGCCATGCTGAAATTATTAAGACTATTGAAAATGTTAGTATTTTTCTCAGATCCTCTCCCCGGGTTCTAATTCTGCCTTTTTCTGCCGCCGCTCTTGACATATTCATCGAAAGTCATCTTTTTATGCAGGTCGTCTTTGACAAAAGATAATATATCAAAGAATCGATTACTTGGCCAATAACCGGGAGCCGGTCCGATTCGCTCACCATTTGATTGCAAAAACCAAAAAGTCGGGTAACCCGTGATTTGGTATTCCGACCTCGCTAAATTCTGCTCCGTTATTTTATATCCATTGATATTGAGTTCATTTGGAGAATCTCCATCAACCTTAATACTGACAAAATTGGTGTTAATATATTTGATTATTTCAGCATTGGAAAATGTCTCTTTTTCCATTCGCTTACAGTAACCACACCATTTGGCCGTAAAATTGACTAAGATATGCTTGCCATTTTTCTTAGCCAGTTTAAGCCCGGCATCATAGAGATACCAGTTAATTTGGGTACTATCAATGACAATAGAGTCGTCTTTGACCTTTGGTTTTTTCCCGTCCTTGTCCTGCGCCGCCACAAGTGATATAATTATTAGGGTCGATATTATTCCGAGTAAGAAATATTTCATCAATTCATAACCTATCTTTTTAGATTTCCCAAACTTTCTGTCGCCCTATTTGGGCGGTTGGAGATAGACGGCCGTATCCCCCAGCATTTCCTTCAGCCTTGTTAACAATTTACTCTCCGGAGTAATCATAAGTTTCTTGGATTTAATCAAATATTCCTCACCATTGCGTCGGATGGCAAAGATGACCGGGGTTGTCCCCTGACTTTTTTCGAGTATGTTTTGTATGGCGTTCAGTTTTCTTTCGGTTGTTTCTTCATCAATTCTTATGACCAACTGGCAATTAAACCGTTCCGCGAGAGATTCTAAGGGAAAAACATCATTAACAATCACCTTGGGAGTTTCTCCCTCGCGGGTAGAAACCCGCCCGGTCAACATAACAATATTGTCTTGGAGAAGGTATCCCTTCCCCTTTTCATAGCAATCGGAGAAGAATATCAATTCCACTTTCCCCTTAAAATCTTCCACAGTGGCAAAAGCCATTCTATTGCCCCGCTTATCGGTCATAACCTTCACGGCGGAGACAATCCCGCCAAAACGAACCTCACGACCATCCTTTACTTCCGCCAGTTTTTCGGTGTTGGTCGTTCCAAAACCCGCCAATTCGGAGCGGTACCGGTCCAAGGGATGCCCGGAAACATAAAATCCCAAAATCTCTTTTTCCTTTGAAAGTCTGCCGGATAGGGACCAGTCCGGAATATCCGGAAAAGCCGGTTCCGTTCGCCCAATCTGCGTCCCGCCGGTTGAGAATAGATCATGGTTATTAACGGAAAGAGAAACTTTCTGTCCGTACTCTAACATAGTCTCGACCACCTCTGTCTTCTGTGCCCGATTTCCAGGAAGAGAATCAAGGGCTCCGGCGGCAATCAGCGATTCCAGTGTCCGGCGATTGAGATTTTTCAATTGAACATGGCTGACCAAATCCGCAAAAGCAGTAAATTTGCCGCCCATATTTCTGGCATCGATAATCGCTTCCACAGCTCCTTCGCCCACATTCTTTACCGCCAGAAGCCCAAAGCGAATTTTTCCGTCTTTGACACTAAAGGCCTTAGCCGATTCATTTACATCCGGCGGCAGAACAGTGATATTGAGATGGCGGCATTCCTCCATCAGAATATATATTCTATCGGCGGAATCAGTTTCAGAAGTCATATTGGCGGCCATAAACTCATGGGGATAATGAGTCTTAAAATAAGCGCACTGGTAGGCCACATAGGCATAACCGGTGGAATGCGCCTTATTGAAACCGTAGCGGGCAAAGGTCTCTATCTGCTCAAAGACAGAACCGGCAATCTTGGCATTAATATGCTGTTTTTCACAGCCTTCGAAAAATTCCCTTTTTTGTTCAGCCATTAGCTCGGCCTGCTTTTTCCCCATTGCTTTACGGAGAATATCAGCCCTCCCCATCGAATACCCGGCCAGTGAATTGGCGATTTGTAAAACCTGTTCTTGAAAAACAATTACGCCATAGGTCTCCTTCAATATTTTCTCAAGACGAGGATGGTCAAACTTGACCTCTTTAGCGCCATTTTTTCGTTCGATATAGATATCAATCATACCGGAATCTAACGGTCCCGGTCGATAGAGGGCATTCATTACGGTAAGATCAGTCAGGCTTTCCGGTTTTAGCCGGCGCAAATAATCCCGCATGCCGCCCGATTCAAACTGGAAAATGCCAATGGTATCCCCTCGGGCGAAAAGCTTATAGACCTTTTTATCATTGAGATCGAGACTATCAATATCTATTATTTTACCATGGTTTTGCTCAATCATTTTCAAGCAATCTTGAATTACCGTCAATGTCCGCAATCCCAGAAAATCTATTTTCAGAAGACCAATTTCCTCAACCATTTTCATATCAAACTGAGTCGTAATCTCATCTTTGGTGCCTTTAAAAAGCGGGACATATTCGGTCAGCGCCTTGGGGGCAATAACCACTCCGGCAGCATGAGTGGAAGCATGACGAGCTAACCCTTCCAGCGTTTTGGAAAGGTCTATTAGCTTCTTTATTCGAATATCTTTTTCATATAATTCCCCCAATTCGGGGCTTTGCGCAAGAGCCCGCTCAAGGGTCATATCAACGGCAAAGGGAATCATTTTGGCAATTCTATCTACCTCGGCATACGCCATTCCCAGAACCCGTCCTACATCTCGTACCACCCCGCGCGCGGCCATGGTGCCAAAGGTTATTATCTGAGTAACATTGTCCTTGCCATACTTATTGACTACATATTCAATTATCTTATCTCGGCCCCGATCGGAAAAATCGATATCAATATCCGGCATTGAGATTCGTTCGGGATTAAGGAAACGTTCAAAAAGGAGGGAATACTTTATGGGGTCAATATTGGTAATTTTCAGGCAATATGATACTATTGAACCGGCGGCCGAACCGCGTCCCGGCCCCACGGGAATATCCTGAGAACGGGCATAGTCAATAAAATCTTTGACAATCAAAAAATATCCGGCAAATCCCATCTGCTTGATGATCGACAGCTCATAATCCAATCTTTTCTTCAATTCTTCCGTGCTTTTCTTATAACGTTCTATCAGGCCCTCTTCAGCCAGGTGCCGCAAGTAGCTGTCAGCCTCAATAAAGGCGGTGGAATAGGAAAGTGCGGCAGATGAAGTTTCCCCAGCTCCAGTTCAACATTGCACTCTTCCGCAATTCGAATCGTATTGGCTATGGCCTCCGGAAAATCTGCGAATAATTGAATCATTTCTTCCGGGGATTTGAAGTATATTTGATCCGTTTCATAGCGCATCCGATCGATATCGGAAATGAATTTACCGGTCTGTATGCAGAGAAGAGCATCATGGGCTTCCCAATCGCTCTGATGCAGGTAATGGCAGTCGTTGGTCGCCACCAGCGGGATATTGGTTTCCCTATGAATAGTATCTATCATCGGGATCAGCAGAATTTCCCGTTCGAGATGATGATTCTGCAGTTCTAGGAAGAAATTCCCCTCACCAAAGATGTCGTTAAATTCTCCAGCCGTTATCGCCGCTTTTTCCGGCTCGCCGTGTAGAAGATACCAGTTTATCTCCCCTTTCATACAAGCCGAAAGGCCAATAAGTCCCTCCGAATGCCGGCGGAGCAACTCCCGGTCAATACGGGGACGATGATAGAACCCCTCAAGAAATCCGGCGGTAGATAGTTTAATTAAATTCTTATAGCCGGTTTGATTCTTAGCCAGAAGAACCAGATGAAAACCGCCATCGGGATAGGAGCCTGACGGTTTTTTGTCAAATCGTGAGCCGGCCGCCACATAGGCTTCAGTACCTATAATCGGCTTCAATCCTGCCTTAGTTGCTTTCTTATAAAATTCGGCAACCCCGAATAGATTTCCATGATCGGTAATAGCCAGCGCTGGCATTTTATAGTGCATGGCCAAATCAATTACCGCATCAAGCTGACAGGCGCCATCCAAAAGGGAATATTGACTATGCGTATGAAGATGAACAAAATTGGCAAATTTCATATGGTAACTCGGGCAACTATTAGTTCAAAATCGCAACCATCCCAATTCTAATACTTTTTTGCTCCGTATAAAAGATTTAAAGCCGAATTTTTTGTCTGCCTTATAATATCATAAGAAGATTTCCTGCCATAAGCCAATCTCCACAGTCGGGAATTGCTAAATTGACCCAACCACCCCATCGCGGATAAAGAGGCCGCCAATACCCAGCAAGAAAAAGGCGCAGACAATAATCAATATTTTATAGGCGGTGCCGGTGATTATTTTCCTTCCTCTCCAAATCAGGAAGCTGACCAGAGTATACCAGACAAAATCTGAGGAGATATGGCCGATATAGAAAACCGCCGGACCGACCGGGCCATATTTAAGAGCCTTTATCAGAAAGGCCAGGCCGGTAGTAGCCCACCAAATAAACCAATAAGGATTGGATATTGATGCAACAAAGCCGTCTAAAACCAGTTGCGTGGATTTTTTGTTTTTCCTCGTATCCGATAGAGATTCCGCCTTTAATCTAAACACCTTCCAAATCATTCCCAGCCCCATGAAGATAAGCATTCCTCCGCCGACCATACCAATGATATTCCCCACGATCTTATGGTTACTCACAAGGGTCGCCAACCCAAGCGAAAGAAGAACGACCAGGGCGATTTCGGCCAAAGCATGGCCGGTGGTAATAATCGGCCCGGTGCGGATCCCTCCGGCAGAGCTTTCGGCAATGTCAATTGCCAGCATAGGGCCGGGCATTAGCGCTCCGGAAAAACCGACTATAAAAGAAGCGGCAAAGAGGGATATTAATTCCATCTCTAATATCTGCGAATCTTAAGGAAAACAACCGCAATTTATTCCTCATATCGAGAAATTTTAAAGGCGGTATCTATAAGTATAAAAAATGGGGAACGGCCTTAAAGTCAGACGCCCTTCCCCATCGTTTGACATTATTTGCCCTTGAATTCCGCTTTGCGCTTTTCAAGAAAAGCTTTCATTCCTTCAAAGGCATCACTGGTGCCATAAATAGCGCCAAAATTAATTTTCTCCAAATCACAGGCGGCGGAAAGATTGATATCCAGACCGCGATTGATACATTCTTTGGCAACCGCAATGGCAAGCGAAGCCTTGGAGGTAATCGATTTTGCCATCTCCATAGCCTTATTCATCAGCTCTTCAACCGGATAGACTTCATCCACCAGTCCGATACGATGCGCTTCATGGGCGTCAATCATTTCCCCTGTAAATATCATCTGTTTGGCTTTGCCGCGCCCTACCAGGCGAGCCAGTCTCTGGGTGCCGCCATAACCGGGTATAAGACCCAGATTAACCTCCGGTTGGCCGAACTTGGCCTTATCCGAGGCTAGACGGATATCGCAGGCCATGGCCAGTTCGCACCCGCCCCCAAGCGCAAATCCATTGACCGCCGCAATCACCGGACATGGAAAATTTTCGATTGTTTTCGTCAGATACAATCCCTTCATCGAGGTAGCGATTGCCTTCTGGACATCGCACTGTGCCAGCTCACTAATATCGGCTCCGGCTACAAAGGCTTTTCCGGCTCCGGTGATTATGACACACCCCAGAGAATTATCCCCCCAGCTATGATGGAAAAAGCTCTGCAGTTCATTCACCGTTTCGTCATTTAACGCATTGAGCGCTTTCTCGCGATTAATGGTAATGACAGCAATCTTATCTTCTCTTTTGACAATGATATTTTTGTATTCCATTTTCCCCTCACTTATTTGGAATAATCATAAAAGCCGTGGCCTGATTTTTTCCCCAGGTATCCGGCATTAACCATCCGACGAAGAAGCGGCGGAGCGGCATAATGACTATCCTTAAATTCATCGTACATTATATCGGCAATATAAAGAGTCGTATCCAATCCAATAAAATCGGTTAGGGTCAATGGCCCCATAGGATGACCACACCCCAAAACCATGGCATTATCGATATCCTCACGAGTGGCCAGTTCATTTTCATACTGGCGGATAGCATCCAACAGATAAGGTATAAGAAGAGCATTAACAACAAATCCGGGAGTATCTTTGGCGCTGACCGTGGTCTTGCCGATTGATTCGGCAAAGGTCTTGGCGGTCTTAAAAGTTTCGTCCGCGGTATCAAGAGTTTTGACTACCTCAACCAGTTTCATCACCGGTACCGGATTAAAAAAATGAAGTCCCACAAACTGTCCCCGTCGCTTAAGGGAGGCCGCCAGATCACCTACCGGAAGCGAGGATGTATTAGTGGCAAAAATGGCCTCGGCCTTACAGGCCTTATCTAACTCCGCAAAAATTTCTTTCTTAATGGCCATATTTTCGGTGGCCGCTTCGATTACAATATCGCAGTCGGACAAAGCGGCAAGCTCGGTGGTCGCCTTGATATTGGCCAATATCTTATCTTTGCCGGCCTGGTCCAATTTCCCCTTTTCAATAGCCTTATCTAAAAGCTTAGTAATCCCCCGTATTCCTCTCTGCAATAATTCATCGCTGATATCATTGATAATCACCGAGTATCCGGCCTGTGCCGATACCTGAGCGATGCCTGCTCCCATTTGACCAATTCCAATCACACCGACTTTCTTTATCATATACTACTCTCTGTTTAAGGATTAAACGATAGAGTTAATTTTCTTCACTTAAAACAAATATAAAGGAACAATTCCTGCAGGTCAAGACCCTCAAAGAGGCGGTAGCAATTTATCTGAGCAAGAAGGAAATACCAATACCATGCTTTTACAGGGGCGAAATATTCTGACGAATTATCCTGACTTCTCCCTGTCCGGTATAGATTGGAGAAAGGATTAAAGCAAAAGAAGTAATTGTTTTTTGTTGACAAATGATTTGTGGCTTGCTACTCTTTTTACAGCAGTGGTTATTTAACCAGTCCGCATAATGCAGAGGCGCATTATGGAATTACTCATTTGAGGAGGTTAATGGATGCGTAAGACAAAGAAAAAAATTGCCAAGAGAAAAACCAGTTGCGCAGCAAAGACCAGAGATGGCAAGAAATGCAAACGGATGGTAACGGCACCGGCAAAATTCTGTTACCTGCACAAGAGGAGATAGTGCCGGATTAAATGTAAAGGCGGTCATAAGACCGCCTTTTTCTTATGGCTTCACTCGGGTTTATCTTAAAAGACGAATAAAAAAAGTAAGCCGATTGAATCGGCCTTGAATTTCAAGAATTATATATAGCCGGAAGTAATCTTTAAAAGATATTAGAGACGGGTCAAAATATCAGAGGGGATACTACTAAAGGGGAGAAATCTTATCAATGCCGCCCAATTTGATTGCCTCTTTCGGCATTCCAAAGACGACACAGGAGGCCTCATCCTGAGCGATGGTATAAGCGCCGTTTTGCTTCATCTTGAGTATTCCTTCGGCACCATCATTGCCCATTCCGGTCAAAATAGCTCCGATGGTATTGGCGCCGGCATACCTGGCGAGAAGATTTAAAGAGAACCTCAACCGAAGGCCGGTGTCTGTTGACCAGCGGGCCCTCAAGTTATCTTAACAAAATAATTGGCTTAGGTTCAAGAACTCTCATATCATTAAGGCAGAGAGTTTCAATGAACACTCAAGATTTAAGGAAATATTTTAAGTGCTTGATCCGACTGAAAAAAGCAATCACAGATTTATTACTGATGCATAATTTTCACATATTGTGGTTTTTATTTCTATATTTGTTCTTAATGCTATCACTTTTCACACAATCTGGAAACACCGAATCGAATAATATGCCGGATTCAGCCACCACCAAGATGCGAATGCGGATGATTGAAACTCAGCTCATCACACGTGATATAGGCGATAAAGACGTTATCCGGGCAATGAGAAATGTTCCCCGTCACCTCTTTATCCCACAAGAGCATCGAGGCTATGCCTATGAAGACGGCCCGCAGCCAATCGGCCATAATCAAACCATATCACAGCCATATATAGTAGCTATAATGACGGAATTACTTAAGATTGATTCTGCCTCGAAGGTTCTTGAAATCGGAACCGGCTCGGGGTACCAAGCCGCTGTTTTAGGCGAGATTGCCGATTCGATTTTTACCATTGAAATCATCCCGGAGCTTGCTAAAACGGCAAGGCTATTACTCGATTCTCTCGGTTACAAGAATATTCGGTGCAAAACCGGCGATGGTTATCTCGGCTGGCCGGAGGAAGCGCCTTTTGATGCTATTATTGTAACAGCCGCAGCCCCCAAAATACCACAACCATTAATTGAGCAGCTTAAGCTCGGCGGACGAATGGTAATACCGGTTGGCGATTATAGTCAGGAGCTATATCTTATAACAAAGAATAAAGATGGGGTGGTCAAAGAGGCGACCATTCGGGTTCGCTTTGTTCCGATGACCGGCGAGGTTCAGAAAAAGCCTTAGGCAATCGATAATATTTGATTAACACGATATCAGAATATAAAGAATAATAAAAGGAAGAAGAAAGGAGTTCCATAATGCCATTGGTATCCTTAATAGAAATGTATAAATCGGCCAACCAGCAGAAATATGCTATCGGCCAGTTTAATGTCAACAATCTGGAGTTTGTTCAGGCAGTTCTGGAGGCAGCGGAAGAGATGAAATCCCCTGTGATTTTGGCCGCATCCACATCTGCTTTGAAATACGCCGGATTCGAATATCTGGTTAATATTGTCAGAACCGGGGCGGCAAAAATGTCCGCTTCGGTGGCGCTGCATCTGGACCATGGTGCAACTATTGACGACGCCAAGAAGTGTATCGATGGTGGTTTCACCTCAGTTATGATTGACGCTTCTCATTTCCCACTTGAGGAAAATATAAGAATCACCAAGGAAGTGGTAAAACTGGCGCATCCCAAAAACATTGCCGTAGAGGCCGAATTGGGCCGATTGGGCGGTATTGAAGATAATGTCTCAGTTTCGGAAAAAGAGGCCATTCTCACAGATCCCGCCCAAGCCGTTCAATTTGTGGAAGAAACCGGATGTGATGCTCTGGCTGTGGCCGTCGGCACCAGTCATGGGGCCTATAAGTTTAAGGGCGAGGCTAATTTAGCATTTGACAGGATCGAAGAAATCAAGAGAAAAGTGAAAATCCCCTTGGTTCTTCATGGGGCCAGCGG
>JAPLUS010000027.1 GCA_026397495.1 Candidatus Zixiibacteriota bacterium
ATCCGGTCTTATCCCTTTTTTATGATAGATAGGATGAATCATTTGTTTGATAAGAGGTAACTTGCCGGCAAAGAGTATCGCCCCGAGTATGCAAAAAATGCCGGCAATGATTAATGTATTAGGGGCGCCGATTCTGCTGGCCATGCTGCCGGCCAAAAGGCTCCCCATAGGTGTCATTCCCATAAAAGCCATGGCATAGAGACTCATCAGACGGCCGCGTTTATCATCATCAACTATTGTCTGAAGAACCGTATTACTGGCGGCCATCTGTACCATCATTCCAAAGCCAATGGGAAGCATTAGTATCAGAGAGAGCCAAAAATATTTTGATATGGAGACAGCCATAAGACCTGCCCCAAGAATAGATGCTGCCAGAGGCAACCACCGTTCAAGCCCAAAGGCATTCTTGCGAGAGGCCAGATAGAAAGCTCCCATCAAGGCTCCTATTCCTGTTGCGGCCATCAGGAAACCAAAAGTGTTGGATCCGCCATGGAGAATATCCTTGGCAATGATCGGCATCAGGACTGTATATTGCATACCGGTTAGACTGATCAAGGCCAAGAGACTTAGAATAAATCGTATGGTCAGAAATCCAAAAGCATAATTAAAACCTTCCTTTAATTCATGCAATATATGCGAATCTTTGACATCCATGACCTTAGGTTTTACTCTCATTGCCAACAGAGCAAAAATAACGGCGCCGAAACTTATTCCATTAAGCAGAAAACATATTCCCTCGCCCGCCGAGGCAATTAGAATGCCGGCCAGTGAAGGTCCTATTAGACGGGCGCCATTAAATATGGAAGAATTTAAAGCAATGGCATTTCCCAAATCCTCCCGCTTTTCTATCATATCTGCAATGAGCGACTGACGTATGGGCATATCAAAAGCATTTATGATACCAAGAATGACGCTAAGGACGATTATATGCCAAACGGCAATGGTGTCGGTTAAAACAAGAAAGGACAAAAGAAAGGCTTGAACCATCGACAGTATCTGAGTGATAATCAATATCCGTATTCGATTCATTCGGTCGGCAATCACACCGGCCACAGGAGCAAGAATAAAAGTTGGTATTTGTCCGGCAAATCCCGTTAATCCCAGCAGGAAGGCTGAACCGGTCAGCCGATAGATCAGCCAGCTTATGGCAATCTGCTGCATCCAGGTTCCAACCAGCGATATTCCTTGGCCGCCAAAAAAGAGACGGTAATTTCTGTATTTTAAGGCCCGGATTAAAAAGCGCCAGTCCCTGGAAGTACCGGTTTTAGTTTTGGGAGCAGTCATTATTTCCCACGAATGCATGGTAATGGAACGGCAAAATTTTGTACATAAATCTATCGAAGAGTCTGCTATATAATATAATATACATATTCTTCAGGTTGTAATCAAATGCGAGATGAATATACTGCCGCCTGTCACTTTATTCAGTTCCGGCGCGAACTATCAATATGGCGCATTTGGAGCGTCCGACTATACGCGGGCCGACACTACCTGACAGAAAGGCATTTACACCGGTGCGACCATGACTGGTTATAGATATCAGGTCAGCCTCAATCCTTTCCGCTAATTCAAGCACTTCCGGAACGGTATCACCTCGCAGAGATTCTGCTCTTATGATAAAATCCTCGTTTTTATATTTATTCACCATGTCGGTCAAAAAGTCCTCGGCGTTCTCAGCGGCCAGATCGAGGACGGCCCTGGTTGTCCGGGGGAGAAGCTTTCCTGTTAGTCCCCGCTCACCGGCCAAGTTGGTCAGATTCGGTATGACCAGAGCCAAATGGACCTCTGCCTTCACAGCCCGCGCTATTGTCAGAGTTAGTTCAAACGCCGGTTGATGATGGTGTATATCATCCAGAGGGACAAGAATCCGGCGGAGTTTAAATAATGGTTTGTCACCTGAAATTACCGGCGGCATCAGGAGTATCGGCCAGCGGCCACGTTGCAGTACCTGTTGAGCGATACTACCAAAGAGGAAACCTTTAAAACCGCCGCTTCCATGGGTACACATTATAACCAAATCGGGATTAATCTCGCCGGCATGCTCGATGATACTTCGCGCCACATTACCTTCCGCGGCGGTATGCACGTGGACATCGGTTGTGATTTGCAGTTCCCTTAAATGAGATACAATTCTTTTAAAATATTCTTCGGCCTCGGCGGCGGTTGTTAAATGGTGTTCACCATGAATGCTGACAGGAGGATTTTCTTCGATAATATGCAATAAGATTACCTTCGCACCGGTATGAAGGGCCAGAAATTCTACTGCCGGGAGAGCTGATTCCGCCATCGGGGAACCATCGAGAGGAACCAGATAGATCGAATTTCTGCCCTCTTTCTTATCGGAAGTGGTTTCATTATGGTCATTCATTTCTATTGGCCTCCCCAAAGTGTCTTATATATCAGGCGGCGGCTTGGATTGGGACGG
>JAPLUS010000014.1 GCA_026397495.1 Candidatus Zixiibacteriota bacterium
ATTGCTTTTTGAGTTTCATCCCTATCAAATGACTTGAAGGCGGGGGCGTGGTGGTAATGACAGCCGCGATGTTTTTCTGTTTGATTATATTTTTTGCCCTTGGGGTGGCCAGGAGATTCCAGCCTCGCTTAGAATCAGGAAAATATAGCCATCCCCCTTTCCGTAATAGTGATGATTCCAACGCTTTTTTATTCCTCAGACCCACTAAATACAATAATCGAGCCGGATCAAAAGAACCTGTCCGTGCTATTTTTGCCTTGTCAACACCAGCAAGCAAAGAATGGTCATATTCAGGATAAAGAATAGTCTTGACCGTTAAAACGGTAACATCATAACCATAATCAGGGAGATATTTAAAAAGGGAGTAAGGGCGCCCAACTCCTCCCATACCAAGCGGAGGGAAATAGTATGAAACGAGAAGAATATTTTTTCTAAGCGGCATCGGCAATCATTTTCTCCATTATGCTGATAGTGGCGCGGATATTCTCGGAAAAAACCGCCTTCTCTTTGATTTTCTGATGATTGGCCATCAAAATATCTTTGACGGGAAGCCTTCCTGTAAGCAAATATTCAAAAGCTCGATGCA
Organism: Candidatus Zixiibacteriota bacterium; assembly: GCA_026397495.1. Lineage (GTDB taxonomy): Bacteria > Zixibacteria > MSB-5A5 > GN15 > PGXB01 > JAPLUS01. The sequence goes on from JAPLUS010000014.1 coordinate 587, forward strand.
AAGAGGCACTCTCGAATGGGTTAAAGAGCAGGGCATTCTTGTCATTTACCCATTCCTTGACACCATAAATATCAGCCACGACCGGAAACATCCCTGCACCCATCGCTTCAATAAGTGAAGCCGGCGAGGAGTCAGAAATTGCCGCCGAAAGATGGATATCGAAATCGGCTATGAATTCAAGATATTTCTCACGCGGCATATAGCTGTAATAGTTGATAAGATCTCCCGGTACAATTTGAGCAACCCCCTTTCGAAAACCCTTCAATTCCCTTCCCCAATCGGGAAAAACCAAAGAAATATTCTTACTCTTGATGAAATCCTTTAAGGCCTCAACAATGAATAGGTTATTATAAATCCGATGGTGGGGACGCGGAACTAAGACCTTAAGGGTTTTGGCATTATTGAGCGTTAAATTCCCCTTGCTTTCAAATATCCTCAAAATCTCATCTTCAACTCCCCAGGGGATGATACTCATCTTGTCCGCAGGAGAAAGACGGCGCACCTGATCGGCAAGATACCCGGAATCAACAACTATATGCGATGCCCGTGACAGGGCACGAATAACACGCCTTTTATGCAAAAAGGATTTGCCCGGAGAAATCAAAATATCCGATCCTAGGCAATGGAGCAAAACCGGTTTGCTTTCCCAAATGCCACATCGCGCCACGGAAAAACCATACCCTGAGGCAAAGTGAGCATTAACAACATCCGGATTTAATTTATGAATCAATTTCCGTATTTCATAAGCCGCCAGGAAATAGTTGAGGCTATTGAAGGGTGTTTTGTTCTTTAGTGCTATATCTACCATCTCCCCCGGCTCAAGAGAGGCCAGAAAGATCCGGATACCCTGATTCTGAAGTTCCTTCTGATACCGTATGGTATGCACCGAGCGACCATCAGCCAGCAGAAGCACTTTCACGCTCTATGACCCCTGTAAATCAGCTTCCCTATATTACTAAGGTAGGTATAGTAAGGATACGCTATTTTCATCCCGCCCCATCGTTCCTTAAATTCCATCAAGCTGTCGGCTTCGGGTGGAGTCCCCCCCAGATTAAGTTCCTTTATGCCGCGGCTGATGGCCAGCTTAATGATATAATCGTAAAGGAGATAATTGGGACGGAGTCGATTGTCCTGATCGCAACAGCTCTGCCAATCGAGGATTTGCGATCTTTCCACAAAATAAATATGAGAAGCCACAATACTGTTTTCGTAGACCACCATCGGCCATATAACACGTGAATCCTCCCGTGAAATTCTATAAAGCCGTTGAAAGAACTTTTTTGAGTAGCGTGGTTTTGTTTTGTGGCGCCGGGCGGTAAGCAGAACCAGCCGATAAAATCCGTCAAGATACTTCTCATCATCAAGCGGGGCAATTTTGATATCAGTCTTTTGAGCGTGCCGGATATATTTTTTCATTCTGCGATTCGGTATTTCATATGAATCACCTTGCAAACGGAGAATATGAGTTGAAGCCATACGGGGCACAAACGCTTCCGATTGAAACAAAAAGGGAGGATTATAAATATCAGCTCTTATGAATTTCTCTTCTTTGAAAAAATTTTTGCATGATATTAAAAAATAATTTTTGTCTTCAT
>JAPLUS010000243.1 GCA_026397495.1 Candidatus Zixiibacteriota bacterium
TCCTCGTTCCCTAAATATATGAGCATAATAGGGCGAATTTTCATAACTATATTGGAGAAGTTTTTTCAATTGCATCCATTGATAGTCAAGAAGCTTCTGTTTTGACCAGTACTGGCTTTTCTCAAAAAAACGCCAGTGCCTCAAGGCCGAAAGGCGGTCATCCCTTTTCAAAATCCAGGGAAATATGGTTCTTCTTAATAGCGCCGAGTAAAGGTTCATAATATTTCCTTAATCATCCGGAGGGCTTTCCGCCCTTTTTGCTATTTCCATTTCTTCCGGCACGGCCGCGCTCTCTCCCGGCTCTTTTCGGGCAAACTGCTGAGAAACAACCGTGAGCGCCGCCAATAGATACCAGGTGTACCGATAGGCGGAATGGGCAAACATCCCCGTCACCAGCAATGAGAGACAGGAGATAATGGTCGCACTGGCGAATGGTTCCAGAAGAGCATTGGGGGAACCCCGGGTCTGCACTATCTTTATGATACGTCGGTTTATTTTAAAAATATCGGTCATTAACATAATAAAGACGAAAGTCCCGATAAATCCCAGTTCCGTCAACACCTGGATATAGAGATTATGCGGTTGAAGATATGCTCCGAATCGCTCCACGCGCGCCCAGGCGAAAGCGCCGGCCCCGACGCCGGTCAGGGGATGCGTGACAAATAATTCCAATCCGTCTTTCCAGGCCTTGACTCGATTTTCTGAGGAAGCATCAAGATTATCATCGAGTATCGATGAATAGCGCGCCTTACTCTCTTCGCCGAGATTCATCCACCCGCCTACCAAGAAAAAAACCAGCGCCATCCCCATAACCAGTTTGTGCCGCGACTGCCACCAGATAAATCCGAGTATGGCCAGAAATCCAACCAGTCCTCCGCGGGATCCGGTCAAAATCATGGTCCAAAAAAATAAAACCATCATTAGGCCCATAAGGACCTTTTTCCATGATATTTTATAATACAAAAATAAATAATAAGTAAACGGGATCAGGGTATTCATTGTTATGGCAAGGCTATTAAAATTATCCATTATAGAACTTCCACCCTCGGCCCGATTCAATCCCTGATTAAAGACCGCCTGACCATGATAGAAGCCATAGACAATATCGATGGCAGTAATGGCATTGATGATGAAAAATATCCAGAGAAAGGCCTCCCATCTTTTCCGGGAATCTAATTGCAGGATTATGAGAAGATAGAAGATTCCCAATTTTAGCATATTGACGATGCTGGTGATTGTGCAATCTTTGCAGGCAGAAAAGGTCAGCGACAGACACATTGCGCCGATAAGAAGTAAAAAATCCTTATTCAGGCGGCTATCGGGAACAGTGAAACTTCCATAGCGATGCTTATTTTTTAGGAGAGTAACAAATACCAGCAAGGCTCCAAGTATCAGCTCCAGCCGTATTGTATCCAAAATGGGATAGGTTTCCCCTGGGCGAATCATAAAGACAATTAAATAAACGATAAGCCCAAAGAAATTATACCTAATCATCAATAAAATCAATATCAACCCGGCCATTCCCGCCAATAGAGGAGCCTTTTTCGGTCGATAACGATTCATTCATTTGATCAAATCCAAAATCAATTTATATCAAAACCAAAATACTATCTTACGATCTATAAAAAACCAGTCGTGGAATCAAGGATAGCGGCCAACTTGCCGGTCAATTTCAGACGGTCAATTTCCTCGATGTAGCGATATTTCCTTGGCTTTAAAGGAGCCGCCAGCCAATCCTGATAAAGCCTTTGGAGCAATTCCATCATTTGCTTTTTATCCGGTTCAGATATATAGATACCGGCCTTATAGCGTTTTATAAGATCAACCGCCACTCCATCAGGAGCCAAAGCCAAAATCTTCGCGCCGGAGGCCAGGTATTCAAACATCTTAGCCGGAATAACATTCCTATTCTGCTCTCTGAATCCCAGAAGGAGCAGAAAGTAATCAGCCTGTTGGTAGATTGGCAACAGCTCCGAGCGCGGGATAAAACCATGAAACCTGACAACCTGCTTTAACCCAAGCTGCTCCACCCAGCCGGTGTAATCGAAATCATAATTACCGTAAAAGTCGACCCGAATAGTCTCCCGGTCGACTTTGTACTCATTCAGCCATCCTGCCAGACTCTCCAGAAATAATACGGGATTAAAATAGCTATAGAGAGTCCCCGCATAGAGAAATTTTAGCTTACCCTTATCTCCCGCCGCGAATTCCTGCGCCAG
>JAPLUS010000204.1 GCA_026397495.1 Candidatus Zixiibacteriota bacterium
GGAATGAAATAATTATCACCTTGACGCAACCGAGTGGTGATGCCTTTGATTGTCAGATCCATCTCCCCCTTAAGCATGATTCCCCACTGGGCGCAATGGGGGTGAGGCGGCACTATTGCCTTCGGCATTATATCAAAAAACACGACCTGCCTTCGGCCATCCTCAAGCAGCCAGCCGCGGATTCCCTCAATGGGTATGTCTGCTTCGGGGAAAGCGCGGATAAAATCCGGATATACGGTGCCGTCATTCGCATTGTGCATTTCATCCATATTATAATTCCTCTATTTATAACTGATTCTGGCAAATCTGGTTTCATGACCGCGTTTCATAATCTCCCTGGCGTCCAAGTCGCACCGGATGCATTTATGATAAATTACGTCGCCGATCAAATCCGCCTTATCATCCCGCTCTTTGTCTGGGAGAAAATAAGCTGCCATTGTATCATATGGTCGGGAAGTCCCATCCGATTCATACTTAATGGTTAGATCGCAACCGGCATCAAGCACCTTAAAAGCGTTCTCGGTCCAGTTAAAATCAACCATACCAAGATCCGGGTTTATCCGGAGATGAGCGGTCAGATGAATATGGGGCAGGCCGGACGCTTTGAGTTCCTTTGCGCACTGCAGAAAGGTTTCCGGGCTCGCACCATTACCTATATTTATTTCATAAATCGGAGTCGTGCCGTCATCGCGCAGATACGCCTTGACAATATTCATCAGCATACGGAATTGCACGGCATTCTGTGTCGATAAAAGCATCGATATTTTAAAACTAAGCTCAGGAATCTTCCGGGCAAAATAGCAGGCCGCAGTTATTGTCGACCAGCTGGGATTAAGGAAAAAATTGGCCCCTGTTTCCAGAGCGGTCCTGATAATTGTGTCAACATAAATCAAGTGATTGTTATCCGCGACCTCGACTCCACCGAGATTGCCGAAAGGAGTCCCCATGTTCTTAAGAATAATCTGGCTGATGCCATCGCCCAAATCGCGGCGGTCAAACTTCTCGCCGGTTATTTTTTCGACTCGTTTGAAGCGATGTTCAGGCCAGGGCGTACTAAGCAAACAAGTTGAGCAAAACCTGCTGGCTCCGATAATGTTTTCGCTCATGGCAAGTGTGGCCAGAAGATCGCCGCTGTAAACATAATGATCGGTCAGGGCAACGACCGATATCATCTCGGTCGGAAAGAGAACATCGCCATTATCGGCGACCCGGCGCATGCAGTCCAGCGTGACATATGCACCCTGAAATCCGGATACTTGAGTGGTGCAGATCCCCTTTTTGGAGGTCTTGATATTTTCTTTTTTGATGAAGTCGTCAACCTTTGGGAACCTTTTGGCATATGCCTCTGCCTGCTCCAACATTTTGCCATGCCCCTTTTCCCCGATAATTGCTTGGCGCGCTTTATATTCACGCACCTGCCTGATCTGTTCTGAAATCGCCCGGTGACCACCGTAATCGGCAATCAAAGAATCGATTGCCTTCATATCCTGATCTGAAAGTAAATTGAAGTACATATTGTTGCTCCTGAATTCTTTCCTGCGAATCTTTTATTCGCCTTTGAATAAATTAATCAATACAAGGCAGATAAATTCCTTTAACGTGATTCCAATTAATAAGCTGGAGCCCTAATTGTCAATGGCATATCCGGTCAAGGGGGAGACCGCCACGGTAGCTCATTGCTTAGTGGTTGTGCTCAAGGATGTTAGATTGATGCGGCAGAACCACCCGCCGTGGCGGGTGGTTCTGCCCTACGCCTGCTCTGAAAAAAATAGATATGTGAGTAAGATAGCTATTGTAGGTCGGAGTTTCGAATAATTCGCCTTTGGCGAGGAATGAGAAACCCGACATCTTTCTAAATCACCAAAGTAAACCACACCCCTGCGCCTGCTCGACTCCTTGGTTAGGGGGTCCGTCATATTCCGGGCGCGTTCCGTCGAGGTGCACTCAGTTGTCGGCGCTCAGAATCACCGGCATAGAATTAGATGAGTTGCCCACAATTACTATCTTCGAGTTGGTCGATGTCGCCAGATGCTCGGTGGCCTCGATTCCCTTCCACTTCAGATACGACGATGTCAGCCC
>JAPLUS010000149.1 GCA_026397495.1 Candidatus Zixiibacteriota bacterium
AAATGATCTCCATAGGTGGAGAAATTCGTGACGAAATCGGAGCTGTTGGTGGCGCCAACCGCAATAACTCCCTGACAGGCCGCCGGGTAGTTAATCTGTTCTCTTCCGTCATTGCCGGCCGCAGCACAAAGAATTACCCCTTTTGAACGGGCATAAGCCAGAGCATCATCAAAAGCATGCGGAAAAATGGCTGCTCCAAAACTCATGCTTATCACATCAGCGCCGTTATCAGCAGCATAAACTATCGCCCGACAGGCAAAAGAGGCCAACATTATCGGGTAAAACTTTAAGGCCATTATCTTACAATCAGGAGCAATACCGGCCACTCCCAGACCATTATTGGCAACCGCCGTTACTATCCCGGCACAGTGAGTCCCATGACCATGCCCATCGGTGGGGTTATTATCAAATCCGGTTACCGGAATGGCTTCTACATCGCCGCAGTAATCCCAACCCCGATAATCATCAATATACCCATTATGGTCATCATCAAGACCGTTATCGGGGATTTCGTCATCATTTGTCCAGATATGCCCGGCCAGGTCAGGATGATCCATATCAACCCCGGTGTCAATTATAGCTACTATCACTGTTGTTGTGTTGTCGGGCGGATTGTCAAAGACTTCCTGAGCATCAATATCGGCATCAGCTGTCCCATAGGCAATAATGAGAGAATCATTATATGCTCCTTCTCGCCTCAAAACGGCATAATATCCCTGACCGGTGTTGTTGAGCCCCCATTGGTGGGAATAGAGAGAATCGTTGGGCACAGCATATAGCTCCATCGGGTAATCGGCTTCGGCATAGGCAACTTCTTTCAGATTCCGATACTCAGAAATCATCTGGTTGATATCGGCTCCGGCGGGAACCTCAACGACAAAGATATTCTTAAGTTTATCAGAATGATTCGGTTGGGTTTCAACCGGATACAGCGGTTCCTGTTTGGCTACTTTATAACGGCTGTTGATAGCGTCAAAGGACGGAACTCCGATGGCAACGGCCTTTGCCCCGGTCTTAAATACAGCCGGCTTAATTTCAGCTTTGAGCTTAACTATAACACGGGTTGGGACAGCCGGTGTCTTGGCGGTCGATCTCAGGTAGGCGAAAGATGAAGAATAACCGACAATAAGAACAAGAAACAGAATATACCCAGCCCATAAATGCTTTATCGATTTCATAGTCCATTAACTCCTTTTTTGCCTTCTCATAGCTTAAAGCTACGGTCTTGGGTTTGCAAGTGGCGACTATCGCGGTTTCCGTCACCGCCGAAGTCGCAAATATTTTTTTATTTATGTGATCAATATTTATGACAAAATTATTTTCCGGTCTTTCAAATTTATTAACTGCCTATCTAACAATTAATTCGTCATCCTTCTCCAATTAATTAGTCTTAAAACAAGACTCTTGACTCCTTTTTTTACTTTCTCGCAGCTTAAAGCTATGGTCTCGGGTTTCACCATAGTCAGTGAAGCGTATAGCAATCAGTGTCCCCCCAAAAAAGGTATAAACAACCTTTATGCCAACTCATCCCTAATTCTTGCAAGTTTATTAACTGCCTATCTAACAACTAATTAGTTATAAGATTAGCTTTTTGATTTTAATAAATAGATTCTGATTTTCTGCGAATTACGAATTTCTCGCAACAAATGGCCACCTGCCGAATTAATAATGGCTGATAGGACAAATCAAAAAAACATCTTTTTTCCTACCAAAAAATCAATAAATTGACAGATTGAAATCGGATGACAGTAATATGACAGATAAGAACTCTTATAGAAAAGTGGCTCCGAAAATCCTTAAGGGATTTCGTGATTATCCTCCCGAAGAAGAGCTGGCCCGTCAGGAATTGATTGAGAAAACCAAAAGGGTTTATGAAAAATATGGCTTCCTGCCGCTTCAGACGCCGGCGCTGGAATATGCTGAAACCCTGTTCGGAGGTAATTACATGGCCGGCAATCTCAAAGAATTATTCGGATTTCGCGGGCCGGACGATATCGATATGGCGTTGCGCTATGAATTCACGGTCCCTTTAGCTCGGTATGTAGCCGGTAATCCGGACCTGCCTCTACCCTTTCGCCGGTATCAATTCGGCCCGGTATGGCGAGTTGATAAACCGGGCCCGGGACGATATCGCGAATTTATGCAGTGCGATTTTGACATTGTCGGAACATCCTTGCTGTTAGCTGATACCGAAATTATTGCCGTTATGGTAGAGGTTCTTGAAGACCTGGGGATAAAGAATTTTATTGTTCGTTACTCCAACCGCAAATTGATAAATGGTCTATCGTCATTTGCCGGATTCCCGCTGAGAAGGCGAGCGATGTTTTTCGGGTAATTGACAAATTGGAGAAACAGGGAAAAGAGGCCGTCATTGCCGAATTGGGATCAGGGCGAATTGATAAGTCAGGGGATAAAATTCCGGGATTAAATCTGGATGATAGACAAATCCTATTATTATCTGATTTCCTAGATATTGCCCGGGGAAAGGGCGATGATAAACTATCTCTGATTGAAAATCTTCTAAGGGATATTGAGATCTCGCGGGCCGGAATTGATGAACTCCGCCAAATTCAGAATCATCTCAAAGAGATGCGTGTTCCCGATAAAAGGACGATGATAGATATCAGCATTGTACGGGGGCTTGGCTATTATACCGGCCCGGTTTATGAAACCACATTGCTTGACCTTCCTGAATATGGTTCCGTTTTCTCCGGAGGAAGATACGATAATCTTATTGAGCGTTTTTCAAATCAATCCCTTCCCGCAACCGGTTCATCCTTCGGGGTTGACCGGATGTTGGCCGCATTGATTGAATTGAAAGCCATTAAATTAAAAAGGGCGACGGCGGAAGTTCTGGTAACGACCATGGATCGAGATCGAATGAATGATTATATCACCATTGCCAAAGAAATACGGCAGGCCGGCATAAAGGCCGAATTATACTTAGGTGAGACAAAAAATTTAAATAAGCAATTGAAATATGGCGATCGAGTCGGAATCCCCATAGCGGTAATAGCCGGTTCCAATGAATTTAACTCGGGAACGATTACGGTCAAAGATTTACGCGCCGGATTAGATAAAGCCAAAGAAGTGGCCGATCGGCAGGAATGGCTTAAGGCGGAAAATATTCAGACAACGATTCCGCGCTCCGAATTACTCACCTATCTCCAAAAAATACTCAATAAATAATATAATCTAAAAAGGCTGGGACTATAAAGGCTTTCAGCTGACCGACAAAATCCTATCCAAGAAGAATTTTCTCTTAAAAAATTTCCCTCTTAATTTTATTATTTTATCCGATACTATGGTTATAAGGGAAAATATGACAGGAATTATTACCATATTCGACCACGAAATTAAAGTTATCAAAGATTATTCGCAGGTTGAAGATATCAAAAAGCTGGCGCATCAAAAATATTATTGCGGCCGACTCAATGAGCAGGATATCGTCTTTACTTTGGGAGAAAATAACCCCCTTCAATTGGCGCTTTTGACTCAGATTATGATTGATAATTTTCATATTGAAAGAATTCTTTTTACAGGTCAAGTGACACCATTGGTACCATATATTAAGACGGGTGATATAATAATTGCCAATTACTTTATTCAACCGGGTAGCGATGCCAATCATATGACTCAAGCATATGAGTCGGATCCCAAACTTTTGAAAATGCTAAAAGATGCAGGCGACGCTCCCCACAGGGAGGGTCGGGCGCATACTTTCGGGACAATTATCCAATCGGAGAGGCCGGATATCGAGCATCCACGCATCCGAGCCGCTCAGCAGGAATTTGGCGCCCTGGGAATCGATAATGGCGGTGTCGCCGTAGTCTATACCTGCCATCTCAATGATATTCCTTTTGCCGCTATTGAGATTGTTGAAGATAAATCACAGAGCGAAGCAAAGGATAATTTGAACCTTATGGAAACAGCCCTGAAGGAAGGTTTTGAAATTAAGGGATTGATTCTGGCATCACTGGCAACCCCGGCTCTTGTATAATTTCATTGTTTCGTATGAAAGGCGCCATTTCCCCCCAATGAACTGAACAAAATTCAATTTGACATTGTCATCGACAACCATTATTTTTACAAAAATTTCCGGCATTAACCTGTCAATAAAGAATTTACGGGGAAATGCCATGAGCCGATAAAAGCCTTTTCCGGGTAGCCAATAATATCCGGTCTATAACGAGGTAAAGATGTCAGCCTTAGAAATATCAAAACGCGGGCAGTGGCTCCCCCCCTCACCAATAAGGAAATTGGTACCCTTGGCGGAAGAGGCCAAGAAACGCGGAATAGATATCTATCATCTCAATATCGGTCAACCCGATATTGAAACTCCCCCGGAATTTTGGCAGGCGATAAAGAATTATTCTCTTAAGGTGCTGGCCTATGGTAACTCGCAGGGAATGGCCAATTATTTGGATAAGCTGTCCGGATATTACCGGAAATGCGGCTATGATATCCGACCTGATGAGATAATTGTTACCACCGGTGGTTCCGAAGCAATAATATTTGCCATGACTGTCATTTGCCAGCCCAAGGATGAAATAATTGTCTTTGAACCATTTTACACCAACTATAACGGTTTTGCCATTCAGGCGGGTGTCAAGTTGGTTCCCATCACCACCCGCGCCGAAAATGGATTTCATTTGCCGTCAGAAAAAACTATTGAAAAAGCGATTACCAAACGTACCAAGGGAATCCTTTATTGCAATCCCAACAATCCCACCGGCACAATTTATACGGCGGAGGAATTGCAAAGACTGCGGCGGCTGGTTCTGAAGCATAATCTTTTTCTTCTGGCCGATGAGGTCTATAGAGAATTTATATATGAAGGGAAATATGTTAGTGTTATGAGTCTTGAGGGGATCAGTGATCGGGTTATAATGCTTGATTCAATCAGTAAACGATTTTCGGCCTGCGGCGCACGAATAGGAAACTTAGTTACCAAAAATCGTGATCTGTACCGGGCGGCTTTGTATCTGGGACAGGCCCGTCTCTGCCCCCCGACACTGGAACAGGTGGGCGCGGCCGCGGCCTATGATCTTGACGGCGGTTATTTCGAAAAAATGGTCGGCGAGTATCGCCGCCGCCGTGACATCGTTTATGAAGGTCTGATGAAGATAGAGGGAACAGTCTGCATCAACCCGGGCGGGGCTTTCTATATTATGGCCAAATTGCCCATTGATGATGCCGAAAAATTCGCCTCTTATCTGCTGACCGATTTCAGCTATAACGGAAAGACGGTTATGGTGGCGCCCGGCCCCGGTTTCTACGCCACTCCGGGTAAGGGCCGCCAAGAGTGCCGAATCGCCTATGTTCTTAAAACCGAGGATTTACAAGATGCTATGGATCTGCTTAAACGGGGTGTAAAGGCCTATAATTCCAGATAGGAAAATGACTTTATCATGACAAATCTTGAATACTATGCCGGCATCGATATCGGCGGTTCCAATATAAAATTTGGACTATTTGACGCCACAGGAAAAATCATCTTTCGCGATCAGAGACCAGCGATGGTTGAAAAAGGGGCTATCCCGCTTCTTCATCTTATTACAAATATCGGTGAGACTCTCCTTCTGCATGCGGCGGAAGAAGAAATTCATATCAATTGGCTGGGCGTGGGATCACCCGGGACAATTGACAATCTTACCGGAATCGTTAAGGGTAAATGCCCCAATATTCCGGGCTGGGTCGGAATAGAAATCGGACATCACTTAAAGGAACACTTGAATATTCCGGTCTATGTTGATAATGATGCCAACGCTATGGCGCTAGCGGAACTCCGGTTCGGAGCCGCTCAGAGATTCAATTCCGCCCTTTGTATTACGATTGGGACCGGCATTGGTGGCGGTCTTATTTTGAATAAGACTCTTTGGCGTGGGAGCAGCTTTTCTGCCGGCGAGATAGGGCATATTATTGTCAAATCCGACGGAAAGCAATGCCGGTGCGGTAATCAGGGATGTCTTGAGGCCTATTGCTCGTCGCAGACGATGCTGGACAGAGTCAGAGACAAAATGAAAAATGATCTAAGCCCTGTTTTTAATGAGGTCCTTTCCGGCGACATTCAGAATCTCAATATAAAGAAGCTGTTTGCCGCCGCCAAAAAAGGAGACGAGACGGCTCTGGCGGTAATCGAGGAGACGGCCATTATTCTTGGAGCCGGGCTCTCAGGGGCGGTTAATTTGCTCAACCCTGAAGCAATCATATTCGGCGGGGGGATAATCGATGGCGGAGCCGGTTTTATTGAGGCAGCTGGAGCTGAAATCCGGCGCCGCGCCTTCCCCAGTGCAACTGAAAACCTTAGGATTCTCAAAGCTGAGTTAGGCAATGATGCCGGTTTCATTGGCGCCGGCTTATTAGGTGAATACAAATCCAAAAGATAAATAGGTATTAGAATGAACAAAGAAAAAGAAAAACCACCATTAGCCATTAGAATTCTGGCTTGGTACGGAATGGCATTTGGTGCTATGTATATTTTGTACTCGGTGGTGAATATCATCCTCGCCATTATGGATAGAACCTATAGCAATATAGGCACGAATTTTGTGTTCGGATTATGTGGAATTCCGATATTGTTATTTAGTCTGGCCTTAAGGGACCAAAAAAGATGGGGTTGGGTTGGCTATCTGGTTGTTTTCCTGCTTGTAATAATTATATCGATTTGGGGACACAAAGACATATACGATATGATCACCGGTTTGACAGCGCTGGCCGCTTTGGTTGGCCTCTTTCTGCCTTCGGTCAGAGAGCGTTTTGTCTCTTTCTAAAAAAAAGTTGACAATGGTCGAAAATGGGATAGATTGGCGAAGGTTTTTTGATTCTACAAGATTGGCGCCCTAGCTCAGTTGGTAGAGCAACGGACTGAAAATCCGTGTGTCCACGGTTCAATTCCGCGGGGCGCCACTTTTTTATTGTAATTTAAGCGAATATTGATAAATTTTGTGAGATGATAGCGACTGTATGTCAAAAGCCCTGCCTCGGCGGGCTCCTGACAAAAATAGGTATGT
>JAPLUS010000109.1 GCA_026397495.1 Candidatus Zixiibacteriota bacterium
TTATTAAAGGGCTGGAGTTGGAATATCGGTATGGCGATGTTACCCAGCCGAGAACCCTTCCGGAAATGGTCAAGGATATTGATTATATCATTCACAACGCCGGAGCCGTGAAAGTAAAGATGCCGGAGCATTTTATGAAAATAAATTGTCAGGGGACAAAAAATATTCTTGAAGCGGCGTCACAAAATAAAGGACTAAAAAAATTTATTTATATTTCATCCCTGGCAGCAGTTGGTCCGTCGGAAATCGGCCAGCCCTTGACTGAGGATATACTACCTCATCCTATCAGCGCCTATGGACGTTCTAAGGCCGCGGGGGAAATGGAAGTGAAATTTTTAAAAGATAAAATTAACTCGGTTATTATCCGGCCGTCGGCGGTGTATGGCCCCGGTGATGCCGAAATGTTTTCCTTCTTTCAGATTCTCAATAATCGGATTCGTCCCTATTTGGGAGATTGGAACCGGCGTCTGCAATTGGTTCATATTGACGACCTCTGCTACGGAGTCAGCCGTTCCCTCAAAGCAGAAACGGAATCGGGGGCGATATATTTTATCGCCGAATCGCGGAGTTATAGTTACCGAGAGATAATTTATCATTTGAGAAAAGCGGTTGGCCGGATAGGTTTGCCAATCTATATTCCCGGCTGGGGTGCAAAGCTAATTGCCCTTATTTCGGAAATGACCATGAAGGCCATCGGGAGAACCCCCATGTTTACGGTGGAAAAAGCCGAGGAAATTCTGGCCAACTGGGAGGTCTCGGTTGGCAAAGCCGAAAAGGAGCTGGGATATAAATCTAATGTTCCCTTTCCCTATGGCGCCAGGGAGACGGCGTATTGGTATCGGGAAGAAGGATGGCTATGATAATCAGTTTTAAATTGCTTTTATACTGCCTATTGTTTGCCGGAGCGTATCTTCTCTTGATTGACCTTTTATGGAGCAAATTGGAGCAATATCTTCCAATGCAGGGAAGTTTCCCAAAAGATTTGATTGAGCCGAGGGACATTGGCTGGTTTTTATCGGCCTTTATCATTGAATTTTTATTCTTTGTCTTGATGCCGGCGGTTGTCTATGGCTGGTTCTACACCGTCATTCCATTTTCAGGCATTAAAGGGGGGATTTCGGTCGGACTCTACCTGATTTTCTTTGGAATATTACCGATGGTTCTTTTGCTTTTGTTCCGGATTAAAATTCCGCTGGTGTTTATGCTTTATCAACTGCTGGGATTTTTAATCAAACTCATTGGCGCTATGGCTATTATCGGGTATTTGTATTCCTTGTAGAACCGCTTAAAAAAGGAGTGAATTTTTGGGTCAAACGACAACGGCGAAATTTAGACGGATACGAAAACTCTTTCCGGTTACCGGCGAGAGAAAAAGGATAACCTATCTCAATACGGCATCGACCGGCCCACTGGCCCTGCCGGTTAAAAAGGCCCTTTATGATTATTATGAAGCGACCCAATATTTGGAAAAGAGCGCCATGGATGCCGATGCTTTTGCCGCCCTGGACAAAATTCGAGTCCTTGGTGCCGGTTTTATCGGCGCCGGACCGGATGAAGTGGGCTTTGGCTTCAGTACCACTTTCGGCCTGAACATTGCCGCTTTTGGGCTTCCTCTAAAAAATGGAGATGAGGTTCTTCTTTCTAATATTGAATTCCCGGCCAATGTTTACCCCTGGCTGGCCTTGAAGGAGAGAGGCATAAGAGTCAAATTTATCAAGTCGATCAATCGCCAGTTTGATATTCAGCAGTTTAGGAAAAGCATCAGTAGAAAAAGTAAGGTTTTATCTCTATCTTCGGTCCAGTTTTTCAATGGGTATAAGAATAACTTAGATGAGATAGGGGCTATCTGTAAGGAAAATGGTCTTTATTTTGTTGTCGATGGTATTCAGGGGTGCGGTGCGGAACCGATTGATCTGCATAAGTCGCAGATTGATATATTCTCATCGGGGGCACAGAAGTGGATGCTTTCGCCATTGGGGACAAGCATATTTTATATTAAAAAAAACTTGCAGGCCAAGTTGACCACCCCCTTTGCCAGCTGGCTATCGGTTGATTGGAAACTTGATTTTACGGATATGTTTCATTACGAGCTTCCCTTTTTCAAGTCGGCCCAACGGTTTGAGATGGGAACCTATCCATATGCCCATGTTTTTGCCACATTGGCGGCCTTTAAGATGATTAATTCTTTGGGAATTGGCAACATCCAGAGGCATAACCATAATTTATTGGATATCTTAATTGAATATATTCAATCAAATCATCATTACCGGGTAACTTCATGCCTTAAAGAGGAACACCGTTCATCGATACTGGCCTTTACATGCGTTAATGCCGAAGAAATATATGGGAAACTACGAAGGTCTAAAATTGTCACTTCCTACCGCGAAGGAGCGATAAGAGTCTCACCGCACCTATTTAACAATGCCGACGACATAAAACGCCTGATTGCCGTTTTGAATAGTTTCTAAGAGAAATAATATTTTTTGTTGCATAAGGAATTTTGTCAGATTATTATTCTGTTTGATTCGTTGCCGTTTATTACAAAAAAAGGAGAAATTCATGATTAGAAAACTGGGTGCAATTGCTACTCTCTTGGCCATAATATTCCCGGTGGCGATTTTTGCTCAGGAGAGTGTTGCCCCCAAAACAGCGTCGGCTCTTGTGGCGGAGGCTCATGTCTGTACCGGAGTCCAGGAGAGAATGCCAATGGGGATGGCCGACAGTTTCCAGCCGGAGGTTGGACAGGTTTATCTTTGGTGCAAAATCACCGGCGCCACAGACCCGAACACTATAATTAAAGTTGTTTGGTTGTATCAAGGGAGAGAGAAAGCTACGGTAGAGCTTCCGGTAAAAAGTTCCGCCTGGCGGACATGGAGCGCCAAGAAGATTCTTCCACAGTGGACCGGGGAATGGGAAGTAAAAATAGTTGATGCTGCCGGGACGGTGATAAAGGCAATACCTTTTAAAATCGGTGCGGTAGAACCCACGAAGCAGTAATCAGGATTTCAAACAATAACGTCGTCGGGAATAAACACCGGCGGCGTTTTTTATTGGGGGGGGGGTTATCTATGGCTGATAAGTTCCGGGTTGGCCTTTAGATATTTATAAATCAATTGGGCGGCCAAATGATGGCCCTTAACGTTGAAATGAATGGGATCTTGAGGGGCATCATCATAAAGATAATTATAATTGTCAAACTCTTTGGCAATATCAATAAGGGGTGTCTGCGTATTTCGAGCCAGGAGCCGGGTTTGCATATTATAGTATTCGTGATATAAGTGCATCATTGAATGACGGCCGGGAGGATAATATTTTTCCAGAGACGGAATCGGCGAAGTCAGCAAAATGGGGATAATATGTCGGCTACGAGCATAATTTACGATGGTATTAAGGTTGTCATAAAAATCGACAAAAGATACCCGATAAACAGGGCTTTTCTTAATTAGCTTTTCTAGCAGCGGCCCTTCTGACATTGACAGTATTAATTTCTTTATAAGACGATAAATCTTCAGCCGCGAAAATAGATTTTGAATATTAACAATTACCTTAGGCGGAGGTTTCTGCTCATTGTCAGGGATATTGTCGGCGGCGGCCCATTGGTCATTCCAAGCGAACATAATAAGAATAATATCCGGCCTTAGTCCGGATATATCAGATATGAAAAACCGGCGGCCCTGAAAACTGCTATATCCGGGAATACCGGCATTGATAGTTTCTACACGGGGAAGTGATGAGTCATTATTGATTATCCATTCGGTCTGTTTGATATAGGTTTCACTGTCCGGCAACCCCCATCCGAAAGTGCAGGAATTGCCAAGAGCGGCTATTCGTATTTTATCGGAAGGCGCCGGTATTTCCTTGTCGCGTAAGCCCAAAGAATTTATATGATATCTCTTCCCTTCGAAGAATTGAGAGGTGATTGTTTGCGACGACCGGAAACGCCAGAAAAGATAGGGATCTCTCTTAAAAACCTCGGTATAGTCCAGTGACCGATTAACGATGAAAAAACGATTTTCGAAATAGGTATTAACGGGTATGATGCTGAAAATTATTTCGATGATGAAGATGAAGGCCGGTATCGATAGCAATAAGAGGGCAATGCTCCAGTATGGATTGGGCTCTGCTTGTTGATTGGAAACGTTATTGTTTTGAATGTGTGGGGATGGCGATATCATGATTAAAAGAGGGAATATATAAAAGGGGCGAGAGCAGATGATTCGGTGAGGATTACTAAAAAGGAGAGGAATATCAAAAAGAGGATAATTGGTCCCAACCACCACCGTTTGGAATTTTTTAGGAAATACCAGAATTCGCCGAATATTCCCAATCTGTCTTTAATAGTCATATATTAAATATATATCCATAGGTATAGATAATTCAACCGGTTTTTTAATCATGACGGGGGCCTATTTTGTAATCGGTGAATCTGCTCCAGTCGGTTTTTTCCTTATTTAAAATGCAGTTTACCAATACCAGGGTGTCGATTCCGGATGAAATGAAAGTGGCAAAGGCTTCCTGCGGTGTCCGTACAATGGGGTGCCCGCGAAGATTTAATGATGTGTTAAGAAGGATCGGCAGGCCGGATAATTTTTCAAATTCCTCCAAAATGGAATATAGAATCGGATTCTGTTCCCGGTTGACGGTCTGAATGCGCGCGGTACCATCAATATGTGTAACCGCAGGGATAAAAGCTTGTTTTTCCGGCCGAACATTGAAATTGAAAAGCATATGAGGAGAAGGGTGGTTGCAGTCAAAAAATATCGAGGCTTTTTGTTCGATGACAACCGGCGCAAAGGGGCGGAAATGCTCCCGGAATTTGACCGCCCTATTGATACGTTCTTTCATTTCGGCACTTGCCGGAGAAGCCAGAATGGAGCGAAATCCTAAGGCCCGGGGACCGAATTCCATCGGGCCGTTGAATAAGGCAATAATTTTTCCACGGTATAGTTGCTCGGCAACATATAAAGCCAGTTTACGGTCGGAGTTGTAGGTGTAAGGGGCATTGATTTCGTTCAGAAAATATTCGGCCTGAAGATTCTTATAATCCGGCCCAAGGTTGAAATATGGTTGATTATTGTTTTTGGGAGAATCAGTCAGGGAATAATTTATGTAGAGCGCCGCTCCAACCGCGCCGCCGCTGTCTGATGATGCCGGCTGGATATGAATATTATCAAAGATTCCGCTTTTGAGCAATTTGCCGGAGGCAGTGCAGTTTAAAGCTACTCCTCCGGAGAGACAAAGATTTTTTTCGCCGGTCAGTCGTTTGGCTTGATAAGCCATCTTAAAAATAATCTCTTCGATAACAGCTTGGATAGAGGCGGCAATATTGCGGTCGGAATTGGTTAAGGCATCGTCAGGGGACCGCCTTTTGCGGCCAAAAAGTTTCTCAAGACGGCGTCCGGTCATCTGTAATCCGTAGTGATAGTTGAAATATCTCATATTTAAGTGAATAGAGCCATCATCGAATATTCTGACAATTTCATTTTTAATTAGATCGACATAAATCGGTTGACCATACGGCGCCAACCCCATCACCTT
>JAPLUS010000211.1 GCA_026397495.1 Candidatus Zixiibacteriota bacterium
ACAATATTGATGATCAGACTCGAGTAGAGCAATTGCTGGCCGCTCAGCGTGAGGCCATAGCCGCTAAGTCCGGAATCTGGTCAATCCGACATTCTCCGGAGGAATATTATCTGGCCAAGAAAGGCAGTTTCCGCTTCCATCGTCCGATCTGTCATTCCCTTCAGAAGACTGATTACAATGAACTGGTCAGGTTTTCAACGCGTGAAGAGGCCTCCCAATTGGGATATTCCCCCTGCCGAAATTGTCATCCATAAGCATAACTACATCCCGCCCCCCGACAAAATATACCATTTTCGGTCTGTAATCTGTGGCAAAACAACGGCTATCTGGCCGGTATGTCGAGGCTATCCTATAAGTTAATTTTCTTCTGTTTCTTAGCCTTCTTTATTATTGACAATATCCCTAAATTCCAAAGTTCCGAAGGGTCTTAGGCTTCTCCGCTCCAAGCGGGGAAGTACAAGGCCGGGGTTTCAAGAGAATCCGCCATCAGGCGGATGATTAAGAAACCCGACAATTAGCCTGCCGCGCAGGCGGCGGTCGCAAAACCCTTCGGGATTTTGCGCTACATTCTATCCGGTACCCCATCCAACGGATGGGATTAAGCATTAGTACTGATATGCCGGGGATTAAATCATAAATTCGAGATATCAAGACGATTAAGAGTTCTGCGGGGTCTTAGACTTCCCGGCGTCTAGCGGGGAAGGCGTGACCCTGCGGCATAAGAACGCGCTGGGTCACACCTCGCACTCCATGCTCGGCAGATCCAGCGCAACACCTAAGATATTATCGGTATTGGTGTCGGTTCACATACTCGACAAGTCTCGCGTAAGAACTGGCACAACTATGCCATGCATGATGATATTGTAATGACAGTAGGGCAGGAGCCCTGTGCTTCTGCCATTAAAGTTCCGCTGCCGGACAAAGAACCGGCACCCTCAAAGCAAGTTTGGGGGTGGCACCCTTAGTATTGGTGAATGCCTGATGATATTGTAGTGACAGAACAGCTTGGTAGGTCGGGTTTCAAGAGAATCCGCCGTCAGGCGGATGATTGAGAAACCCGACATCTTCAATTCATTCCCCATAATCATTCTCGCAACGATTTCATATTAAACCCATTTGTCGGGTTTCTCACTCGTTCACTTCGTTCACCGTTTCGAAACTCGACCTTGTATCTACAACTGCTCGCACTCCGTGCTCGGCCAGACCCCGCGCAACTCCAGTGTTTTGAGGCCATTGGATGTAAACGGTCGATCCTCAAGACCAACCGCGCGGCGGGTTTGAGAACCCGCCGATCACGGTACTTTCGGGACGACCTCTGTCGTCCTGCATAACACCGCGTGAAGTGGCCGATTGTTTCATTTTGAATCTCTCCCTTAGGCCTTTGACTGTCTCATTATGAGATACTGCAAGATGTTGCAGTATGGCTTCTTCCACAAAAATAATTGTGCATTTTTTGATATTCACCATTGCCTAAAAAAGCCGATAAAATATAGGAACGTCGCTTTATTTATGGGCAGTAATGAAAGGGAAATCATTCTATCCAAGGAGAGGTAATGCCAAGCATTCTTGTTATTGACGACAAAGATTCGATGCGAACAATGCTTTCGCAGACCTTGATAGAGGAGGGCTACCAGGTTGATGTAGCTGATAATGGCAAGAAAGCTCTGGATTTGGCCAGAGTAAAAAGCTATGATTTGGCTCTAACCGACCTTAAAATGCCGGACATGGATGGTTTGGAAGTTCTGTCAAGTTTAAAGGATATAGACAGCGATATGGCGGTAATAATTATGACTGCCTACGGGACTGTCGAATCGGCCGTGGCCGCAATGAAGAAGGGAGCCTTTGATTTTATAACTAAACCGTTTGATCCTGACCATCTGAATGTAATCATTGAACGGGCGTTGGAAAATCGCCGACTGGTGGCAGAGAATAGTCTTCTAAGAGAGGAGTTAGCTCAGAATCTTGGATTCAGTGAGATCATCGGCCAGAATGAAAAAATGAAAGAGGTTTCCGGTCTTATTCGGAAGGTAGCCGGATCGGATACCTCAGTCCTTCTTCTGGGCGAGTCGGGCACCGGTAAAGAGCTTTTTGCGCGGGCTATTCACAATTTATCGCCCCGCCGTGATAAGTCGTATGTGGCTATCAATTGCGCCGCTATTCCCCGTGAACTTCTGGAAAATGAATTGTTTGGCTCCGAGAAAGGGGCCTATACCAGTTCCGTAACGCGTAAAATGGGAAAATTCGAAATCGCAGAAGGGGGTACCGTTTTCCTCGATGAAATCGGTGATATGGATATTGCCCTTCAAGCCAAACTTCTCAGGGTCTTACAGCAAAAAAGTTTTGAGCGGTTGGGAGGGACTAAGCTGGTGTCCGTTAATGTCAGAGTCATTGCCGCCACCAATATGGACCTCAATGAAATGATAAAGAAAAAACTATTTCGTGAGGACCTCTATTATCGGCTCTCTGTATTTCCTATCACCATTCCGCCTCTTAGGGAGCGGCGCGATGATATCCGGCCGCTGGCGGAATATTTCATTTCCAAATATTGCCGGGAAATGAAGAAGCCGCTAAAAAATCTCTCCAAAGAGACCATCAGTCTTCTGGAGCGGTATCATTGGCCGGGAAATGTCCGTGAATTGGAAAATACCATTGAAAGAGCTATCATATTAGCCGAGAGCAAAAAGATTACGCCTGATCATTTGGCAATTCGCCTGCCCACCACCGGCGAAATAAGGCTCCGTGAGGGAGCCGGTCTAAAAGAGATAGGTGCTTATGCTCAGATGCAGGCTGAAAAAGCGGCCATTATAAGAGTGCTAAGTCAAGTCAGGGGAAACAAGCGTAAATGCTCCGAAGTTCTGAAAATTGATTACACGACACTCTTTGATAAAATAAAGAAATATGAAATAGAGGCTAATCTGGCTTAAATTGTTTATCCTGACTTGTTTTCCATATAGATCAAAGCCCCCGCTCTTGGCGGGGGCTTTTTGCTGGCCGACATAGCCGAATACTATAAGCCTACCATATGTTTTAACTTTGCTATCTCTTGTTTGTCAAGATACCGCCACTGGCCCGGCAATAGGTCATCGACGCGAAAACCCGCAAATTCAATCCGGCGCAATTTCTGGATCGGATGTCCCACTGCTTTTAACATTTGTTTAATCTCCCGCTTGTGCCCCTCGGTCAGAGTAAATTGTGCCTCTGATTTTTTCTCCCCGACAGATAATATCTCCACCTCCGCCCGCCCCAGATGTCCATCGTCAAGCTTTATTCCTTTCCCAATCAGTTTTGCCTTCTCCTTGGTAAAGGCGCCGACTACCGATGCCAGATATATTTTTTTGATTTCATATCGGGGATGCGCCAGCCGATGCGCCGTTTCTCCGTCGTTAGTCAAAAGCAATACCCCTTCCGTAACATAGTCAAGTCTTCCGACCGGATATACTCGAACCGGGACCTCTTTGATTAAGTGAGCAACTGTTTTCCGATGAAAAGGATCAGAAAGGGTGGTCAAGACCATAGCCGGTTTATTAAGAAGGATATAATAGAAATTTTCGGCAGGAACGGCTCTGACACCATCAACCTTGACAATATCATTTATTTCATCAATAAGAAGACCGGGCTTAGCCACCATAGCATCATTGACCGATACCCTTTTTTCAGCGATTAGCCGGTCAGCTTTTCTCCGTGAGGCAACTCCACACAAAGATAGAAATTTGTTTATCCGAATCAACTTTCTTAGGCCTCTCCAGTTTTTGGTGGCAGAAAATAATCTATATCCTAACGAATGATTGAGTAATGGATATCAATTCTATTGATGTTCTTCTTGAGCGGCTTCCTCGATATCAAGATCATCGCCTGAAAAAATCCTCAGCATTATTGGAGCTGATGTTTTCCAAATCGGCAATTTTCTCGGCTTCGTCAATGATATCATCGTCGGACGCCAAAGATTCCGACGCGTCTTTCTTGGTCTCAAGCTTTAGAAGCTGTTGAGTATTGGGCTCTCGTGAGGATAGAAGTTCCTCTATTTCCTGCATTTTAGGCAAATCATCCAGGGAGTTAAGATTAAAATATTTTAGGAATTCGTCCGTGGTACTGTAAAGGAGAGGCCGACCGATAGTCTGGGCGCGTCCGGAAAGAGTGATAAGTTTTTTCTCCAGAAGTGTATGCAGGACAGAATCGGAGGCAACCCCGCGAATCATTTCAATATCCTGTTTGGTAACCGGCTGACGGTAGGCGATGATAGCCATTGTTTCCAATGCCGAATGGGTCAAGCGGGCATTCCTGCGGCGGGTGTAAAGCTCCTCGATATACCCGGCATAATCCTCGATAATGAACAATTGATACCCGCCGGCGATTTTTCTAAT
>JAPLUS010000118.1 GCA_026397495.1 Candidatus Zixiibacteriota bacterium
AGTGACTCTCCCCTCTTGAAGACCCCGGGCGGTATCACGCGAACAGTGGAGAAAAAGATTTTCTGCGCCCGGGTATCGATATTATTTTTGTCGATGACCGTATCATCGGCATTTAGAATAAAATAGTCAGATGAAATCTGATTTTCAGTTATGCGGTACTTGGCCTTCTTATAATCATCAAAACCATCATATCTATCCAAGTGGTCGGGAGTAATATTGAGAATCATTGCAATATGCGGGGCGAACTCTTCAATATCCTCCAACTGGAAATTGGAAACCTCAATAACCGCATATCCATCAGGCGGGATATCCGACACAACTTCGGCAAAAGGATTTCCAATATTACCGCAAACATGATTCTTTAAACCGGCGGATGACAGTATAGCTCCCGTTAGACTGGTCGTTGTTGTTTTACCATTGGAACCAGTAATGGCAATAATCCTTCCTCGGCAAAACCATGAGGCCAGTTCTATTTCAGAAAAAATCGGAATACCGGCTTCATTAAGCCTTTGAATTATCGGGACACTTTTGGGAACGCCCGGCGAAAGAATAATGTAATCCGATTTCAACAATCGCTCGGTGTGACCACCCGTTTCATATTCTATATTTTGCGATTTCAGTTTAGCCCCTTCGACAACCAGCTGATCTTCCGTTTTAATGTCGGACATAAACGGCGTTCCTCCCTGCCGTAAAATCAAACTGGCCGCCGCCAGACCCGACCGTGCCATCCCGATGATGCCAACCTTTCTACCTTTTATTCTCTCTTTTGTAGTCATCTGATCTTCAAAGTCGATAAGGTGAATAAGGCAAACAGGGCTCCGACTATCCAGAACCGTATGACGACCTTGGATTCCGACCAACCGAGTAGTTCAAAATGATGATGAATCGGTGCCATTTTAAATATTCGTTTTCCTCCGCGGTACCGGTATGAAAGAACTTGAAAAATCACCGAAAGAGCCTCAATAACAAAAACACCTCCGACAATCACCAAAAGTAGTTCTTTCTTAATCAAAATGGCGATAGCTCCCAGAACCCCACCCAAGGCGAGAGCGCCGGTATCGCCCATAAAAACTTCCGCCGGATGAGAATTAAACCATAGAAAACCGAGAGCGGCACCGACGGCGGCTCCGCAATAGACCGCTAATTCACCCGTTCCGGGTATATAT
Source organism: Candidatus Zixiibacteriota bacterium (assembly GCA_026397495.1). Classification (GTDB taxonomy): domain Bacteria; phylum Zixibacteria; class MSB-5A5; order GN15; family PGXB01; genus JAPLUS01. The sequence continues at coordinate 1,167 of JAPLUS010000118.1, forward strand.
TCAATCTGCAGATAATTGGAGAAGTCAGCCCGTCCGGCCACATAAGCCAAGCCTGCAAAAGCCACAAAACAGATCCCCGAAAGGCCAATCGCCAAACCATCAAGGCCATCGGTCAGATTAACGGCATTAGAAGAACCGGTAATGACCAGAGCAACAAAGGGGATATATAAATACCCGAGAGATAAAATATAATTCTTGAAGAAGGGAATGCCGGTGGTGCCGTCAAAACTGAAATTCGGCGGAAGGAAAGTAAGTATCAATCCAAAAGCAAGACCGAGCGAAATTTGTCCTATAAGTTTCTTCCGTCCCACCATCCCTTTTGGCTGATGTTTGACCGCCTTGAGATAATCATCCATAAATCCTATCAGTCCCAGCCAGAAAGTGACCAGAAGAACCATCAATATGAAGTAATTGGTCATATCAGCCCATAGAACGGTGGGAATAATTATGGAAATTAAAATTATCAGCCCGCCCATAGTCGGTGTTCCCTCCTTGGTCAGGTGACTTTGAGGCCCTTCGGCGCGAATCTTCTCCTTTATCTGATATTTTCTGAGCAACCTGATAAAGAGGGGGCCAAAAAGGAGAGAAATCAAAATAGCCGTTATAGTTGCCGCCGCAGTCCGAAAGGTGATATACCGGAAAAGATTAAATCCGGAGACGAAATGAGTCAGACTTGTAAATAGATGATACAGCATATCAATTCTGGCGGAAGGCCGATCCTTTTAATAGGGTTATGATTTTTTCCAATCCGATACCGCGGGAGGCTTTCAGGTATAGGATATCTCCCCTCTTGACATTACTCACAAGAAAGTCTCCCGCCGATTCGATATTTTCGAAATGTTTTATCTTTGATTCCTGACCACCGTTACTAAGAGCCGATAAATAAGTTTGCTTTGACATCGGACCAACGGTAATCGCCAGAGCGAAGTTGGACTGGGCCAGCAGGACACCGATTTCCCGATGATAATCCGCGGATTTTTCGCCCAGTTCCAGCATATCGCCAATAACCGCAATGCCGTTTCGCCCTTTCATATGAGGATGATCAAGATATCTGCGGAATGAAAGCAGACCTGATTTTGTCGAAACCGGATTGGCATTATAGCAGTCGGCAATAAGAGTGAGTCCATTTATGCTTTCAATTTCTCCGCGATACGGCGCCAATCGATAATCAATATTATTGAGATTTTTGGCCTTAATATCCAATCCCAGAACTTTGCAGACAGCAAATCCGGCCAGTATATTATATGTTTGATGATCGCCAAATAGCTTAATGGCAATTTTATTACCATCAATTTCTATCATAGGATAGCCATTGTCGGAAATCCCAATCCACCGTCCGACAAAATCGGCCGGATTCTCAAAACCAAAGGTGATATATTTTCTTTTCCGTTTATGAGCAGTTTTCATCAGAATCGGTATATCAGCATTGAGGATTACCGGTTTTTCAGGCCCGAGCGAATCAACTAACTCAAATTTCGCCTCGGCCACTCTATCAATTGTCCCCAGTGTTTCCAAATGAGTCGGGCCCACATTGGTAATCAGCACCAGGTCCGCTTTAATCATATTGGCCAGTTTAGTCATTTCTCCGGGCACCGAAATTCCCAGTTCAAAAATTCCAAATTGGACATCGGCCGGCATCGCAAAAATCGCCAACGGAAGACCAAATAGATTATTAAGATTCCCCGGTGAACGATAGACCGATTCATTAACACCGGCAATCATAGCATAGACGAATTCTTTAGTGGTAGTTTTCCCATTGGAACCTGTGATGGCAATAAATTTGGCCGATAAGCGCCGACGGTAATTTTCCGCCAGTTGCATCATCGCGAGATGAGTATCATCAACAATCACGATCGGCAATCTTTCCCCTATCCGAGATAATTCCGGATAATTCCGATTAATCAGCACACCGCCCTTCGCTCTTTTTAAAATATCGCCGATGTATCTATGTCCGTCGTTATTCTCCCCCCTGATAGCGATAAAGAGTTGATTTTCTGAAATAGTCCGGCTGTCGATAGAAACACCCTCAAAGGTGGCTGTTCCAAACCGCCCTTCCACTAATTCTCCTTTGACTTCCCTGGCCAGAGTATTGAAATCCAATTTTATCACCTTAGACGGCCCTTTTGTATCCCCGCTCCGCGAGCGCTTGGCTAACTTCGACGGTATCATCAAAGGGATATTTTTTGGTCCCCATTTCCTGATAATCCTCCGCCCCTTTACCGGCTACCAGAACCGTATCTCCTTCTTTAGCATTATTGATGATTTCCCGAATAGCCTCGTGGCGGTCGGGAATGACGACATAATTTTTCGCGGCTAGCCCGGGCAGAATATCTTCAATTATTCTCCGCGGATCTTCAGTCCGCGGATTATCGGATGTAACCACTACAAAATCACAATATTTCGACGCCATCGCTCCCATAAGAGGACGCTTTCCCTTATCCCGATCACCGCCACACCCGAAAAGAATCATTATTCGTCCCCTGGTAATTTCCAGCGCTGATTGGCATAGCCTTTCAATGGCATCCGGAGTATGAGCATAGTCCACCAGCACGGTAAAAGGCTG
>JAPLUS010000255.1 GCA_026397495.1 Candidatus Zixiibacteriota bacterium
AGGCAGACTCTCATTTTTCTGTGCCCTTATTTATCTGAGACGAAACGTTATCCTGTAGTCTATCCTGCCTGTTAAAATATGCCTGAATGATCATGCCTACAACACCAAACAATGTACCAAAGATTGCCCCCTTTGAATCAGGAGCGGCCATCACAAGGCAATATAGCCAGCCGATTCCCGCTATCACGCTGAACCAAACAACCATAAACAGTCTGCCTTGCAGGTTTTTCATTTTGCGGCTCCCGTCTCGTAGTCAATTACAACCGGCCTGCCTTGGTGCAGGGTGATTGAATCTCCGACGTCTGCGAAGTTGTAGGGGGCGCGAAACGAAGCCCCGCCTTCGAGCGTATAACGGCATTCCTTGCAGTCTATCCCGTCCGCAGATTCTTTGGCCATTATCTGGTTATAGTCGGACAAATTGACCGTCGAGCAACCGGCGAGTATCAAAAAAACAAAAACTGATAGCAGTTTGATAAGTTTCATTTTCCTACTCCCCCAGTCCGAACACCTTGAAAATGTTAATGCGCCCCGCGCTTGCCAGAAAAAAGAACCCGCCTAGAACGGCGATGATCACGGTGAATATGACAACCATTGAAAACCAGCCGAGAGCGTTCTTAACCCTGTTGAAAAACCCGCCGACCATGTTTACCGCGTCACGTTCATCTTTACTGAGCTGGCAGATATGTGTATGTGTTGCGACTTCTTCGGCGATTGCTTTTACATCTTCGTCTGAGATTGTTCTCATGCGTTTTTATCTTTCTGTGGTTACGGCGCGGCACTAACCGGCACGGTGTTTCCGTTTGCTGATCCGTTGGCTTCGATGGTTACAAGAGGTGCGAATTTTGGCGACCAAGTACATCCTGTTATGGATAGAAGAAGGCATGAGAGGGCGACTATGACAATTAACACCAAAATAACATCACCAATACTCGGCGGAGGAATACGGAGATCGCTTTCGTATGACGTGAAGTTCATTAGTCAAAAATCTTCCGGTAAATATATACACCATTTGTCTGCTGACTCGCCGCTGTCGGGTGTGTCCCATCTGACGTGCTAGAATTATTCCATCCGGATTTAAGGAGGTATGAATAGTTATCAATGTATCCGCAGTTTAACTTTCTGGCGGACCCAACAATGCTCCGTCCTAGCTGTTGCGATATGAAATAATAGATGTTTGTCGTGGCTAACGGATTTTGAGATAGGTAGCACAGTTCCGAATTCGGATACGCAGTATTTATGGACGCATTGAAATTCGAGATCGTTGAAAAGATGCTGTAATAATCAAGTCCTTTGTACTGATACAGAGTGTTCAAGCCAAGGTTTACAACAATATGATTTGCGGAAATTGGAGCAATTTTTGAGAGCATAGAATTTGAAGACCAGTGTGAAAAGGACGAACCATTCCACGACCCATTGTAAATTTTAAATTCAGGTGAGCCGTACACGGTCACATAATTAGCTCCGACAAATATCCACCTGTCTATGGGGTGAGAGAGGTCCTGACTACCAATAGGCGTCGCCCAGTGAATCTCATAAACATTCACGTTTGTATTAGCGGAACTTACTCGCTGAGCATAAATCCAGTCTCCGCCGGACTGCGATGTATTCGTAATGGTCGGGACAACAAATGCAGTTATGTCTGCATTCGTAATGGTAGAACCAAGCTGAGTATAGTTAGTTGGCGTCTCACCTGTGTAAAACTTTGTTATAGCCTGGCTGCCGACTATTTCGCACGTCGCCTTGCACCACCCTATTTGACCGTTGGTGAAAGTCATACTAGCTGTTGACGAAATGGTAGCATATCCGCCGTTCGTTCCGATTAGTAGGTTCAGTTTCTTGCTAACCATTGTAAGTGCTTTATTGTATGTCATTGGTGCGTCGGCTGGAACATGAAGCAGGTGTCGCGTGGAGTTCCAATCAAGGCAGGCCACCCGAGCAGAAACCTCAAACGAATTGGTCATATCCCCGAATCCTGTGAACACTGAAAGTACGTTAGCAGACGCGTAGTTGATATAGCGCTCACCGGAACTCCCTACACGGGAGTATTTTAAAACCATGTTGGAAGTAGCAGGATTGAAGTCATAAATTTTTACCGTCACAGCCGGATAATTCGTGCAAAGCAAATTGTAAAGTTCCCAAGGTTTCGTCGTAATTAATGT
>JAPLUS010000380.1 GCA_026397495.1 Candidatus Zixiibacteriota bacterium
AGGGAATTTCGACCTGCGAAAACTGCCGCGCACAATGTAAAAGGATGTCGGAATTTCGGAACCGCGACCTACGAAAACTCTGCTCAACTCGAAATTTGGTATGGTGGTGGAATATAGGTATTTTTTATCCCTATATGCGACGCTTTAAAGCATATTATAGCGAATAAAGGCAGCCAAAATATATGGGAAGACATTAGGAGGGCAGAGAATTTTTCGATGACCGTTTTTTGGCCTATTCCAAGCCCTTCTAAGCGGGATGTTACAAATTTCTTTCGCGTGAGCAATCCAGCAGGTATGAGAGATTTTGATTTGTCTATAAGTGGTCGTTGTAATCCAATCAGAAATTTCTTGATAAGTAGCCATAATTTAGCCCTCCATTTATATTGATTGTTTCTCGCCAATGAAATATTCAGTGTCATGCCTTACAATTTATTGTATTAAATTATGGTCAGAAAATTACAGAAAATCTTTATAAATCCATCCTTTTGGCTATAGTAGATTATAAAATGTTCAAAATTGGCACCAGTGCTTGCGATGCTGGAATTAAAGGCAAGATTATTATGGGCCGATCACAGGTATGGCTAGCTGCAGGGAAAAACTTGCGAAACTAACGAATATCAAGCTGTTATTGGGATGCTTCGCTAGCACGACCTATAATCATAAACGAGATTGCCAACCTGTTGCGGCGAAGGGAGAGGATAAGTGTTGAAAAGATGTCCCTGATTATGTCGCAACAAGTAATCTAGCCACTCGCCGCGTCTATAGGCCGTGGCCCGTCCTGCCCTGTCCTGGAAGACCTGACAACACCAAATGTTTGGCGGGTGTGCATTCCAATATGGTTTAAATAGATTATGGCATGGTTGACTCAAGAGGCTCCAAATATTTGTGATAGAATTATTATTAACATAATTTGCCAGTTCATTGTGAATATTCTGTGAATGCCAATAATCGCCTATAGTGTTGACACCTGGTAATCCATTATCATGTAGGTCCATTTCATAATTTTTTATTCCTTCATTGATTTGGATCAAACCATAGAAACTTGACACGATTAGGATATGAATGCCAGGATTATTTAACTTGCCGGTGACAACGTTCTGAATAGCGCTGCCAGCTCTTTTGAAAAACCCGCCATTATATAGAGCATATGCAGGAGTAAGCACGGCCATTCCATTGAGAATTCCATTATTGTTTGGCGGAATGCCTGATAAGGGCGGGGCATTTTGCACCAGAGTATGCAAAATATTTCTCATCATTTGTAGATTTCCGATCGGCGGAATAAACTGGCCGCCTCCGCTCGGATTTTTACTCTTCTCACAAGGTACTAATATTAGTATGCACATTATCACCCCCTTGGTTTGGCAATAGACAAATGTATTGCTAAAGATTATATCGGCAGATATGGATTTCTTATAAGGTAATAATATTGGTGTGACAGGTATCGGTTAATCCGGTAAGCGATCCAACGGATGGGATTAAGCATTAGTACTGATATGCCGGGGATGCTGTCGGGTTTCTCATTCCGACAGGAGTCGGAATTTCGGAACCACGACCTACGAAAACTGCCACCTGTGAACCTGATCGTTGTATGACCAGTGGGGCTGACTTCATAGTTATCTCTCATTAATAGAGTTCCGAAGGGTCTTAGGTTTCCCCGCGTTAAGCTGGGAAGGCGTGACCCTGCGGCATAAGAACGCGCGGGGTCACACCTCGCACTTCGTGCTCGGCAAGACCCCGCGCAACTGCAGCATTTCGACCTGCGAAAACTGGGTCGCGTACAATATAGAAAGGATATCGGGTTTCTCATTCTTCGCCTGCGGCGAATCATTCGGAACCGCGACCTACTCTACTCGCCGCGGCGGACTGACGGCGCCGGGGGGTAAATCTCGACCTATGACATCTGCCGCGCACGAAAATCATCGCAAAACCCTTCGGGATTTTGCGCTACATTTTGACTGGCAGTGTGCTCCATTACAAGGGGAAAAAATATTTGTTCCGCGGCGGAACCGCAAGACTCCGTCTGGGGTTCCGCCCTACCGTGTTGGAGGATGGCGCAAGTGCAGGGCTCGTGCCCTACTAGACTCCATTCTTATTTATTGCATGAGGGGGCTTTTGAAAATTGCCGCAAAATTCCACTTGCGAAAGCTATACTAGGACTAAATCTGTGAAAAATTAAGAATTCGTAAAAAATGTATAAATTTTGGGCAAATCGCTAAAGTATTGCCGTAACCTGCCGAATACTATAAAGTTAAAGATAGTTTCTCTCTTGACATTAAGTCTCAATTTGTTTCGATAGAAATGGCTCTTAAAAATTTGGAATTTGAAATACTTCTTGACTAGTTTATTGCGCCCTTTATATTTAGGGTTTGCCTGATGGGTGGGGTGTGCCTATTTTGGGACTGGAAATGAATTAGGCCCAAGTAGCTCAGTTGGTAGAGCACGTCCTTGGTAAGGACGAGGTCATCAGTTCAATCCTGATCTTGGGCTGTTAGAAATTTTTGGCGGAGGAATTCGCAGTTATGGCGAAGGAGAAATTTATAAGGACGAAGCCGCATGTGAATGTCGGGACGATTGGTCATGTTGATCATGGGAAGACGACCTTGACGGCGGCGATGACGATGGTATTGAGTCGTCGGGGATTGTCGTCGGTTCGGACGTTTGACTAGCGGTTTTGGTGGTGAGTGCGTCGGATGGTCCGATGCCTCAGACGCGGGAGCATATTTTATTGGCCCGTCAGGTTGGGGTTCCTTATATAGAGGTTTATATGAATAAAGTGGATATGGTTGATGATCCGGAGTTGCTGGATTTGGTTGAATTGGAGGTTCGGGATCTTTTGACGAAGTATCAATTTCCTGGGGATGAGATTCCGGTGATACGGGGGAGTGCCTTGCAGGCGATGGTGGCTGGGGCGAAGGCTGATGTTAAGGATGATCCTGCGTTCAAGTCGATTTATGAATTATTGAAGGCGTTGGATGAGTATATACCGGTGTCGAAGCGGGATATTGACAAGCCGTTTTTGATGCCGATTGAGGATGTTTTTTCGATAACGGGTCGTGGGACGGTTGGGACGGGTCGGATTGAGCGGGGTCAGGTAAAGATAAGTGATGAGGTTGAGGTGGTTGGTATCCGTGCGACGCGCAAGTCGGTTTGCACGGGGGTGGAGATGTTTCGGAAGATAATGGAATCGGGTCAGGCTGGGGACAACGTGGGGATATTGCTTCGCGGGGTAGAGAAGGATGATTTGGAGCGGGGGATGGTTTTGGCGAAGCCGGGGTCGATTACACCGCACACGAAGTTTAAGGCGGAAGTATATGTTTTGAGTAAGGAAGAGGGTGGTCGTCACACGCCGTTTTTCAACGGTTATCGGCCGCAGTTTTATTTTCGGACGACGGATGTGACGGGGGTAGTGAAGTTATCGGCTGGGGTTGAGATGATAATGCCTGGTGATAATACGCAGATGGAAGTGGAGTTGATTATGCCGATCGCGATGGAGAAGGAATTGCGCTTTGCCATTCGTGAGGGCGGCCGGACTGTCGGCGCCGGCGTCATCGGCGAAATAATAGAATAAAAATATTAAGGTGAGAGAATACTAAAATGCCCAGAGAGCAAATAGCCCTAGCGTGCGGAGAATGCAAACGGCGTAATTATAATACCGCCAAGAATAAAAAAACGCACCCGGAACGGGTGGAATATAAAAAATACTGTCCTTTTTGCAATAAGCATACGGCCCATAAGGAGACCAGGTAGGAGCGGATTAAAAATTAACAGGCCAGTAGCTCCAACGGCTAGAGCGCCGGTCTCCAAAACCGGAAGCTGGGGGTTCGAATCCCTCCTGGCCTGCTGACAGTTAAAGCATGAAGGTATAAAAGATGTTTGGCAAAGTTGTAACATATTTTAAGGAAGTAAGAGCCGAGCTCGGCAAGGTTACTTGGCCGACCAGAAGGGAGCTTATCGGCTCTACGGTCGTTACTATCGTGGTTACCTTGATAGTCTCGGTTTTTATCGGTATAGTTGACAGACTCTTAACCCTGGCCACCAGAACCATTTTTGGATAAGGAAGATATGACGATGCCGATGCGTTGGTACGTGGTACATACATATTCCGGACATGAGCAAAAAGCGAAAAAATACCTGGAATCAGGCATCGTAACAGCCGGTCTGGAAAGCAAGTTCGGCCGGATTACGATCCCCACGGAGCAGGTAACAGAAATGAAACAGGGGAAAAGGTCAACTTCGACTCGAAAATTCCTGCCCAGTTATATTTTAGTTGAGATGGAACTCGACCGCGAGACGCAAAATCTGGTCATCTCGACTCCGAGCATCACGAATTTTGTCGGAGCGGCTGGTAAGCCGCATCCCTTGCTGGAAGCCGAAGTGGAGCGAATTACCGGCCAGATCGATCGTTCTCGGACAGCCGAGCCGACTGATATGCCATATCAAGCCGGCGATCCGGTTAAAGTCATTGATGGTCCTTTCGCTGACTTCTCAGGTTTTGTCAGTGAAGTCAATTTGGAAAGGAAAAAAATCAAAGTGATGGTGTCAATATTCGGACGACCAACTCCGGTGGAATTGGATTTCCTGCAGATAGAACCCGTCAGACAAAAGTTTTAGAAAACGTATTTGAACATTTGGAGATAAAAAATTGGCAAAGAAAGTTCAGACGACAATAAAGCTGCAAATTCCAGCTGGTAGTGCTAATCCGGCGCCACCGGTCGGCCCGGCTCTGGGTCAGAATGGCGTTAACATAATGGAATTCTGCAAAGCTTTTAATGCTCAAACACAACACCTTGGCGGTATTATAACACCGGTGGTTATTACCGTCTATGTGGACAAATCATTGCAGGGAGAATAGGAGATTATGTATCATTCAAAAAGGTACCAGGCCTACCACGAGAAGGTTGACCGGACACGCCGCTATCCTCTTGAAGAAGCCATCAAAATAATGAAGGTTAACAGTGCCTGCAAATTTGATGAATCGGTGGAAATGGCTGGTCGCCTTGGGGTGGATCCAAAACAGGCCGATCAAATGGTTCGCGGAACGGTGTCTCTCCCGCATGGGACCGGCAAAAAAGTCCGCGTTCTGGTTTTTGCGGCCGGCGAAAAGGAGACGGAGGCCAAAGAGGCGGGTGCCGATTATATCGGCTCCACTGATTTGGTGGAAAAAATTCAGGGGGGATGGCTGGATTTTGACGTCGCGGTTGCCACTCCCGATATGATGAAAGTTATCGGACGTCTGGGGAAAATCTTGGGTACACGCGGCTTGATGCCTAACCCCAAGGCCGGAACGGTAACCATGGATATTGCCAAAACCGTTAAAGAGCTCAAAGCGGGACGTATCGAATACCGGGTTGACCGGCAGGCGAATATTGCGGTTGCAGTTGGCAAAGTTTCTTTTACAGAGGAAATGCTGGTCGGTAACATAAAAGCTTTTATTGATGCTCTGATTAAAGCCAAACCGGCATCAGCCAAAGGTCAATATGTAAAGAGCCTGTCAATCAGTTCTACTATGGGAGTTGGTATTAAACTTGACTACCAGTCTCTTCTAACGGAATTGAGGAAGTAAGGGGATCTCAGAATGCCAAAACAAGAAAAAATAGATAGTGTCGATAAAATTAAAAAGTATCTCCATGGTTCAAAAGCTGTCTTTGTTACCGATTGTACCGGTTTAAATGTTGAAGGTATTACTCGATTACGGAAGAATCTGCGTGAGAATTCTTCCAAGTATCTGGTGGCCAAGAATACCTTAATCAAAATTGCCGTCAAAAATACTGAATATGAAAATATTACTAATTATTTAAGCGGGCAAACGGCTTTGGCTTTCGGGTATGATGACCCATCGGTTCCGGCGAAGATATTATATAATGCCTATAAGCAGACAGAACGGCCGGTAATCAAAGTTTTTGTGATGGACAGCAAACTCTTTGAGGGTAAAGATATCATCCGGTTGGCTGAACTTCCGTCGAGGGAAGTTTTGCTCTCGCAGATTGTAGCATCCGTAGAGTCCCCCTTGAGTTCATTGATATGCTCAATTGATGGCCTCTTTCAGGAATTGGTGGGGACACTGGAGGCGCTGGCGAAATCGAAAAATGAGTGAAATCTTGGGCTTTTTATTGTCAGGGGAATCATGCTTCTAAGCGGATAAGCCCATCCGTTTGATTCAAAACTGACGACGGATAGAATGGTTAAGAAATAAAAAAGTCAAAATGAAAGGATAAAGGAAGTGACTACCGAAAACACCGTTATTAATGAAATTGTTGAGAAGATTGCGTCTCTTTCGGCAATGGAATTGGCTGATTTGTCGAAGGCAATTCAGGATAAATTTGGCGTAACACCGATGGCTCCCGTGGCGGCTATGGCAGCCCCCGGGGCCGCTCCTGTGGCAGAAGAACAAACTGCTTTTGATGTTGTTCTGAACGCTGCCGGCGATAAAAAGATACAGGTTATTAAAGTTGTCCGCGAACTGACCGGCTTAGGGCTTAAAGAAGCCAAAGACCTCGTTGATGGGGCTCCGAAGAAAGTTAAAGAAGGTGTATCCAAAGACGAGGCCAAAGCGGCTATGGAAAAATTGAAGGAAGTTGGCGCTTTAGTCGAAACAAAGTAACTTCAGCCGGAAACACCCGCCCAGGCGGGTTAATTTGTTGGCCGGTTTTTTCGGGACGGCCCGATAAATTTTGATGTTGCGGCGAAAGGTCTGTAAAAAGAGGCTCCCTTGACTTATTAGTCGGGAGAAAAACATAGGTGGAGACGGAATCGCCGATGAGAGACTCATCTTTTTAATTAAAAGATTTTCTCTTTTTGTCCCTCGGTGATCGAATTGATATCGGATATTTCTTTCTCCATTAATACGAGGAGGATATTTTGGCACGCAAGGAAAGAATGGCGAGGATAAATTACGGCAGAATAAACGATGCGGCCGAAATGCCGAACCTGCTGGATATCCAGCTGGAATCATATCATAACTTCCTGCAAGCTAACGTGCCGATTGAAAAACGGCAGAATCAGGGACTCCAACAGATATTTAGTGAAATATTCCCCGTTACGGATGTTAAGGAAAATTTCGTTTTGGAATTTGTTAACTATTCACTGGGGACCGCGCGGTACTCAACCAATGAATGCCGTGAAAGAAATATGACTTATGGCGCTCCCTTGCGAGCGACCCTTCGGCTGGTTTCTAAACAAGGGGAAGGAGAAGAGAAACAGGTAAGAGATGTCATCGAACAGGATGTCTATTTAGGGGAGCTTCCTCTAATAACCGAGTGGGGGACATTTATCATTAATGGCGCCGAGAGAGTGATTGTCAGCCAGTTGCATCGTTCGCCGGGAGTATTTTTTGACGAGGAAACTCATCCCAATGGTAAGGTTCTTTTCTCGGCTCGCATTATTCCCTATCGCGGAAGCTGGGTGGAATTCGTGGTGGACATCAATGATATAATGTATGTGTATATCGATTCTCGCCGTAAACTACCTGTTACTACCCTATTGCGTGCCGTCGGATATGCCACCGACGAGGAACTTATCAGCAATTTCTATAAGACAGCGCCTCTGGAGATAGCCGGCAAAAAAGAAGATGCAAT